>VBCP01000315.1 GCA_005888925.1 Betaproteobacteria bacterium
ACTCCGCGCCGGGCGTCTCGGACGGATAGCGCGGGTTGTAGCAGCCGGCGAGAGCGGAGACCGCTGCAAAAATGACTAAGAATCTGGCCATTCGCCGCGCTGCCGCAATTCCCGTTCCTCTTTTTATAGCGGTCCTACCTTGCCGTCCGCCAGCACCTGCACGCGGTCGCCCTCGCGCAGGTTGAAGTCGGTCGCATAGGTGCGGACGCTGCCGTCGCGGTCCATCTGCACGTTCACGTCGTGCGTGCCGGGGGCCGTGCCGCCGCGGGCGGCGGTGCGGTCGTAGGTGGTGCAGCCCGCGAGGGCAACGGCGATCAACAGTGCTGCGTACTTAGCCATAGGGCCTCCTGTGTTGAGGCCCAGAAGGCAGCAAGCAGTGTTCCCGAGGACCGGCGTCGCGCGAGGTTTCGCGGCCGCAAGGGGTGCGGGGCGGGAAAACCATCACAAGGTCCCCTTCGCTGCGCCAAGCCATTGAAACGGTAGCGGGTTCCACGAAACGCGGGGTCCGCCGATCGTAGTCCTTAGGTCGCCGTTCGTCGGTTTATAACTAAAATTATCAATAAGTTAGAGACCGTTTCAGTGACAATGGTTAAACCGACAGCAAACAAGAATCGGACATTGGGGAAAGTGGGGGCGCATGGCCGAAGGGAAGGGGGCAATCTCAAGCCCGGCCCGTAACGAATCGGTTGCGTTGCCGTCGATCAGGGAGGACTTGCGCCTGTATCCCGGATCGGCGCAAAGCGACGGTTCGCCGACGTGGCGCGTTCTCGACCCGGTCCGCAACGCGTTCTTCGAAATCGGCTGGCTCGAGTTCGAGTTGCTCGCGCGCTGGCGCGAGCACCGCGATGCGGCATCGCTGATAGCGCGCGTCAGCGCCGAAACCACGCTCAGGCCTGCGCTGGACGAGATACAGGAGTTGATCGCTTTTCTCGCGCACAACCAACTCCTCGCGCCGGCCAGCGCAGTCGCGCAGCAGGCGCTCGGCCGCCGGCGGCATTCATCGAAGCACGCCTGGTACCAGGACCTCCTGCATCACTATCTGTTCTTCCGGCTGCCGCTGTTCCGGCCCGACGCCTTCCTCGGGCGCACCGTTGCGCTGACCGATATTTTCTTTACGCGCGGCTTCGTCGTGCTGCTGGTTGCGCTGCTCGGCCTCGACCTCTACCTGGTTTCGCGTGAGTGGTACAGCTTCACCGGCGCGATGGGGCGGATGCTTTCGCCGCAGGGGTTCCTGTACTACGCGGTGGCCGTGACGTTCGCGAAGATCGTGCACGAGCATGGCCATGCGTATGCGGCAAAGCGCTATGGCGTACGCGTGCCGACGATGGGCGTCGCCTTCCTCGTGCTCTGGCCCTATCTCTATACCGATACGAGCGAGACCTGGAAGCTCGCCGATCGGCGCAAGCAGCTGGTCATCGCCGCCGCGGGCATGGGGGCGGAACTGATGCTCGCCGTGATTTCGACGCTGCTGTGGGCGCTGTCGCCCGAAGGGGCGGCCAAGAGCGTGTTTTTCGTCTTGGCGAGCACCACCTGGGTGATGACGCTCGCCATAAACCTGAGCCCCTTCATGCGTTTCGACGGCTATTTCGTGCTGTCGGATCTGCTCAACTTCCCGAACCTGCACGAGCGCAGCTTCGCCTGCGCGCGCTGGTGGATGCGCAAGGTGTTCTTCGGACTGATCGAGCCGACGCCGGAGCCGACGCTACGGCCGGGTCAGCGCGCGTGGCTGATCCTCTTTGCCTACGCGACCTGGCTTTACCGTCTCACGGTGTTCCTCGGCATTGCGCTGCTGGTCTATCACATCGCCTTCAAGCTCCTCGGCATCTTCCTGATGCTGGTCGAGCTGGTGTGGTTCATTGCCCGGCCGGTCTGGACCGAGGCGGCATACCTGTGGAAAGCGCGTCAGTCGGTTCAGGCGGCGTGGCGGCCCCTCGCCTTCGTCGGAGCCATCCTCGCCGCCTTGGTCTGGCTGGTGCCGATTTCGTACGAGGTCAGCGCGCCGGCGATCCTGCGCGCGCAGCAGGAGCACGCGGTGTACCCGCCCTTCGCCGGCAGGGTCACCGCCGTGCGCGTCGTCGAGAAACAGCGGGTCGGCTTCGACCAAGAGCTGGTCAGCCTCGAGGCGGTGGATCGCGACGTGCGCGAGAAAAAGGCCGATATCCGGATCGCTTCGGTGCAGTCGGAACTCTCGCGCCTGCCCGCCAGCGTCCTGCTGCAGGAAAACTACCAGGTGCTAAATGAGCGCCTGGCGCACGCGCAGGCGGAAAAGCAGGCGGTGCGCGAGGACTCGGAGCGCCAGCACGTGCGCTCGGCGCAGCCCGGAATCATCCGCGACGTGGCGCCGGACCTCGCGCCAGGGCGCTGGGTGAATCCGCGCCATCTCCTGATGCGCATCGTCTCGCAGGATTCGGCCCTGATCGAGGCGTACGTCAGCGAGCGTCAGGTGGCCGCCATCAATCCGGGCCAGAAAGTGCGCTTTTTCCCGCATCTGCCCGACCTTGCGGTGATCGACGGCGAAGTCTTGTCGGTCGACAAGTCGCCGCAAACCGAGCTCGCGCGCCCGCTGCTCGCGTCGATTCACGGCGGCGCCATCGACGTCAAGCAAGGCGCACACGGCGCGCTCGTGGCGCAGGACGCCATCTTCCGCGTGATCATCAAGCCGACCGGCTTACCGCCAGCGCCGTCCGTGATCCACGGGAAAGTTCGCATCGAAACCCAGTTGCGCTTCGTGCTCGAAAACTTCGCTTACCGAACGATATCGGTATTCATCCGGGAAAGCGGACTCTGAGTCCGCGGAAGGCCAAGATCATGTCCAAAAAACCCGTCGCCAAAGCGAAATCCAAACCGAAAACTCGCCGCACTCGGCTGCTCGCGCTCGAGCCGCGCATGCTGTTCGACGGGGCGTTGGGAATTGACATCGCGGCGCAGGCGAGCGCTGCCGCGCAGCCCGATGCGCACGTCGACGCCGATGCGCATACCGCGGAGGCGGGCATTCGCGGCGCCGTGCCCCAGGAAACGAAGCCCGCAGCGGCTCCCCAAGAGGCCGATGCTGCGCTCAAGCCGGGCGCCGAGCGCCTCGATGCCCGTGCTCCCGCCGCCGAGCGCAACGAGATCGTCTTCATCGACACCGGCGTCGAGGGCTACAAGGCATTGCTTTCGGGTGTCAATCCGAACGCGCGGGTCGTCCTGCTGGATGCGGGTCGCGACGGCGTGGAACAGATCGCGCAATTCCTGTCGCACGAGTCGAATGTCGACGCGATTCATATCGTGTCGCACGGCTCAGAGGGCATGTTGCAGATCGGCACCGCATCGCTCGATGTGTTCTCGATGGCCAAGACCTATAGCCAGCAGCTGTCGGAAATCGGCGAGCACCTCAGCAAGGATGCCGACATCCTGGTTTACGGCTGCGACTTCGGCAAAGGCGGTCTCGGAAATGCTGCCGCCACCGAGCTCTCGTGGCTCACCAAAGCCGACGTCGCCACCTCGACCGACCTGACCGGGAGCGCCGAGCTGGGCGGCAACTGGGCGCTGGAGCGCCAGGTCGGCGCCATCGAATCCAGCATCGCCTTCAATGAAGGCGCGCAGAAGACGTTCCATAACGTCATGGAGACGCTCGACTGGGACAAGCAGACCTGGGTCGCCGGGGCGACCGCCGGGAGCTACAGCGTCGCCGGGGGCACAGTCAGCGTCACCTTGACGCTGAGAAACGCCGACGGATCGCTCGCTGCCGGCAACCCGTTTACCGCCGGTTATCCGGCGGACGGCCAGGCTCTCGTAGACGGCGACCTCGCCCAGAACAATTTGCAGCTCGCCGTCAAGGCCGGCGGCTTTGCGAACAGCGGCCAGTACGTCGACATCACGATTGCATTTTCCCAGCCGGGTGGCGTCAGCAACGTGTCCTTCTCCCTGTTCGACATCGACACCGGCGTGGCCGGGGGGGGGCCGACCGGGTTCGTCGACAAGATCACCGTGAACGCGACGAACAGCGACGGGACTATTGTTCCCGCGTCCGTGACCCGCGATTCGAGGGTGGCGGCGGGTGCCGAAACCTGGACGGCGACCACTGCGCCGGGCGGCACGACCATAACGGGCATCAATCCAAGCGCGAACATCGGCGCGGCAGCGGAAAAGGGCACGGCGATCGTCGGCTTTGATCAGTCGGGCATCACGCAGATCAGCCTCAAGTACCAGAACGTCAACATCGCGTACGCGCAGTCGATCGGTTTGCACGACATCTCCTTCGATGCTGCTCCGGCGGCGCCGCAAGTCGACCTGAACATGAGCGATGCGAAGTCGTTCGCCGGCGAGGATTTCGCAGCCGCGTCCTACGCAAACGCAAGCACCGGCACCATTGCTTGGAACGGCAACTGGGTCGAGACCGACGTGTCCGGCGCGGCGCAGAGCGCAACTGCGGGCAACTGCAACGCGCCGTCAACCTGAGCAGCCAGTCCACCGATTCCCTGAACCGTCTTTCCTTTGACTACCGGACGAGCGCCAACGTCGACGCGGGCGGGGACAAGATCGATGTCCAGTTGTCCGCTGACGGAGGTTCGACTTGGACCACGGTCGAGACGCTTGATGTGGGTCGCAGCGCCAGCGGGTCCAAATCGTACGACATCACGGCGTTCTCGAGCGCCAACACAGTTGTGCGGTTCAAGCCGACGGCGAACTCGTTTAACCAGGGCGGCGAGGACTTCTATCTCGACAACGTCAAGGTTACTGCGCAGCCGACCAGTTCTTCCGCCAGCTACACGGAGGGCGGCGCAGCCGTCAACATCGCCGGTGCGAACGCCGCGATCAATGACAACAGCACCAACATGTCGGGCGCAACCATCAGCGTCGGCAATTTCGTGAGCGGCGACACGCTGACCTGGACCAACCAGGCCGGAATCACGACGAGCTACAACGGCGCAACTGGTGTGCTTACGGCGACGGGCGCCGCGTCGAGAGCCACCTATGAAAGCCTGCTGCGCTCCGTGCAGTACAGCTCGAGCTCGGACGACCCGACGGTCAACAATACCAACATCTCACGCACGATCTCCGTCGTGGTCACGGACAGCAGTGCGAACGCCAGTAATACGGCGAGAAGCACCATTGGCGTCCAGGCGGTGAACGATGCGCCGGTGCTGACGGCGGGAGCGACGCTCGCGTACACGGAGCAGGCTGCGGCGGCGGTGATCGACAACACGATCACGCTGGCGGATGCCGACGACACGCAGATGGCGAGCGCCACGGTGACCATCGGCAACTTCGTCGCGGGGGACACGCTGACCTGGACCAACGCGGGGACGGTGACCGGGGTCTACAACGCGGGCACGGGGGTTTTGACGCTGTCGGGGACGGACACGCTGGCCAATTATCAGGCGGTGATGAGGAGCGTGAAGTTCAGCTCCAGTTCCGATGATCCGACGGCGAACAACACCCAGACGACGCGCACGGTGACCTGGGCGGCGACCGATGCCAACAGCGACGCGGTGGGGGCGAAAACCAGTGCGGGGGTGACCTCGACGATCAACGTCACCGCAGTAAACGATGCCTCGACGCTGGCGACTGGGAGCACGCTCAACTACACGGAGAACGGTGCGGCGTCGGCGATCAACGCGGCGCTGACAGTCGCGGACCTGGACAACCCGACCTTGCCCAGCGCGACGGTGTCGATCACCAGCAACTTCTCCTCGGGGCAGGACGTGCTGTCGTTTACGAACGTGCCGGCGACGATGGGGAACATCGCGGGCGCGTATAACGCGGCCACCGGCGTGATGACGCTGACCTCGGCGGGCGGCACGGCGACGCTGGCGCAATGGCAGGCGGCGTTCCGGGCGGTGCAGTACTCGAA
>VBCP01000039.1 GCA_005888925.1 Betaproteobacteria bacterium
CAGCTTGAGGATTTCGTTGCGCACCGCGGCCTCGACCAGCACGGCGAGGTTGCGCCCGGCCGCCACCGGGATCGTGACCTTGCGCACCGTGACGCCGAGGATGTCCTCCGATTGCGCGGTGAGCGGCAGGCGCTCGGCGGGGTCGCGGCCGCCGGGCTGCGGGCGCTCGAGGTGCGCGAGCAGGCGCAGCTTCATTTTGCGGCGCACGGCGGTCTCGCCGAAGATGGTGCGGATATTCAGAACGCCGAGGCCCCGCACTTCGAGAAAATCCTTGAGCATCGCCGGGCAGCGCCCTTCCAGAGTCCCGGCGGCGATGCGCGAGATCTCGACCACGTCGTCGGCCACCAGGCCGTGGCCGCGGCTGATCAGCTCGAGGCCGAGCTCGCTCTTGCCGACGCCGGATTCGCCGATGATCAGCACGCCCAGGCCGAGGACATCCATGAACACGCCGTGGCGCTCGGTGGTCTCGGCGAGCAGCTTGGCGAGGTAACGCGCCAGCTTCTCGATCACCTGGGGCGCCGGCAGCGGCGAGGTGAACAGCGGCGTGCCGGAGTGCGCCGCGGCGTCGATCAGCGCCTGCGGCGGCGCGACGCCGTCGGCGACGATCACCGCCGCGGGATGCGACTCGAGCAGCCGCTCGACGAAGCCGCCGACGATGCCGGCTTCGTACGCGCCGATGACCTGGATCGAGTTCGGGTGGGTGAGGTTGAGGTGGCCGATCAGCGCGGCCGCGGCCGCGGCTTCGCGGCGCACCGCGGTGCCGCCTTCGCGCCCGGCCACCCAGGCGAGCGAAAGCGCCTCGCGGTTGTCGTCATGCAGCCGCGCGACGTTGACCTGCAGCATCCGGCTGCCATGCCGTGATCAGCTGATGGAGCTCGGCCGCGTCGGCCGCTTTCGTCATCGCCTCGCGCAGCGCCTTGTCGGAGAACATCTGCGCCAGCTCCGACAGGATCTGCAGGTGCTTCTCGGTCGCTTTCTCGGGCACCAGCAGCACGAAGACGAGCGTCACCGGCGCGGCATCGGGCGCGTCGAACGGCACCGGCTGTGCGAGGCGGATCAAGGCGCCGAGCGCTTCCTTGAGGCCCTTGATGCGTCCGTGCGGGATCGCGACGCCCTGGCCGAGGCCCGTCGAGCCCAGGCGCTCGCGGGCAAAAAGGCTGTCGAAGACGAGACTGCGCGCGATGCCGTCGTTATTTTCAAACAGCAGACCCGCCTGCTCGAACAGGCGCTTCTTGCTCGAGGCCTGCAGGTCGACGAGCACGTGAGACGGGGGCAGGAGCTTGCCGACCAGGCTCATGGCGCGCGCAGTATACCTGTCAGGTCCGCTTCTTCTCGAAGCGCTTGTCCTTGTAGCGCAGCACCTGCCGGTCGAGCTTGTCGGCGAGCAGATCGATCGCCGCGTACAGGTCCTCCTCCACGCTCTCGCAATGCAGGTCCTTGCCGCGCACGTGCAGCGTGACTTCGGCCTTCTGGCGCACCTTGTTGACGGTGAGGATGACGTGGGCGTCGATCACGTGGTCGAAACGGCGGGTGACGCGCTCGATCTTGGCGCGCACGTAGCTGCGGATGGCAGGGGTCACTTCTAGATGATGGCCGCTCACCTTGAGGCTCATGCTTTGCTCCCACGGTTCATGGTCACGATGCCCTGCTCGCCGAGGATCTGCGAGATGCGCGCGTCCGAGAGCGGCGCCTTCGCATCCTCCGCGGCGACCAGCTGCTTGATCAGCGCGCGGATCGCAGTCGAGGAGGCGGCGCCGCCCGCCTCGGTGGCGACGTGGCTGCCGAAGAAGTATTTCAGCTCGAAGGTGCCGCGCGGCGTCGCCATGTACTTCTGCGTCGTGACACGCGAGATGGTGCTCTCGTGCAGGCTGAGCGTTTCCGCGATCTCGCGCAGCACGAGAGGGCGCATCGCGACTTCGCCGTGCTCGAGGAAATGGCGCTGGCGGTCGACGATCGCCTGCGACACGCGCAGGATGGTCTCGAAGCGCTGCTGCACATTCTTGATCAGCCAGCGCGCCTCCTGCAGCTGCGTGGAGAGCGTGCCGCCGCTGCGCGCGCCGGCGGCGATCTCGGCGTAGAGCCGGTTGATGCGCAGGCGCGGCATGGCGTCGGCGTTGAGGCTCGCGCGCCAGACGTTCTTCACCTTGCGCACGGTGACGTCGGGGATCACATAGCGCGCCTCGACCTTGGCGAACGCCGCCCCGGGCCGCGGATTGAGCGCGCGGATCAGGCGCTGCGCGGCGCGCAGCGCATCGTCGTTCGCGCCGGTCAGGGCCTTGAGGCGCGAATAGTCGCGCGCGGCGAGCAGCTCCAGGTGCTTCTCCACGACCTCGATCGCGAGCGCGCGCACCGGTTGGTCTGGCAGGTTGCGCAGCTGCAGGCACAGGCACTCTCCGGGAGAGCGCGCGCCGACGCCGGCGGGCTCGAAATGCTGGAGATGGGCGAGCGCGATCGACAGGTCCTCGGGATCCGCTTCGGCTTCCGCGGGCAGCATCGCGGCGATCTCTTCCAGGCTCTGCGTGAGATAGCCGTCGTCGTCGAGCGCATCGATCAGCAGCGCGACGAAGGCGCGGTCGCGCGCGCCGAGATTGGTGAGCGAGAGCTGCGTGTGCAGGTGATCGCGCAGCGTCGGCGTGTCGGGCGCCGAGAAGCTCCGCTCCCCTTCCTCGTCCTCGGCGCCACGCCAGTTCGCCGCGATGTCGGACGACCAGTCGGTCTCGGCAGGCGGCGCTTCGGTCGGAGGGCTCGCGTCCGAGCCGCCCGAGGGCTGCGGCGCGGCAGGCGCCTCGCCCTCCTCGACGTCCTCGCGCTCGAGCGCCGGGTTCTCCATCAGCAGGCGGTCGATCTCCTGATTCAGCTCGACGGTCGAGAGCTGCAGCAGCCGGATCGACTGCTGCAGCTGCGGCGTCAGCGTCAGGTGCTGCGAGAGTCGGAACTGCAGGGAGGGCTTCATCGAGGATTCTGCAGTGTGCCGAAGAAAAGCTACATCCGGAAGTTTTCGCCCAGATAGACCCGGCGCACGCTGTCATTATAGACAATCTCCTCCGGATGCCCGGAGGCGAGCACCGCGCCCTCGTTGATGATGTAGGCGCGGTCGCAGATGCCGAGCGTTTCCCGAACGTTATGGTCCGTTATGAGCACGCCGATGCCGCGCTCCTTGAGGAACCTAATGATGCGCTGGATGTCGAGCACCGCGATCGGGTCGACCCCGGCGAAGGGCTCGTCGAGCAGGATGAAGGTCGGCTTGGTGCCGAGCGCGCGGGCGATTTCCAGGCGCCGGCGCTCGCCACCGGAGAGCGACAGCGCCGCGTGCTTGCGCAGATGCGCGATGTTGAGGTCCTTCAAGAGCTCGGCGAGGCGCGGCTCGATCTCCTCGCGCGCGAGCCCCTGCAGCTCGAGGATCGCCTGCACGTTCTCCTCGACCGTCAGGCGGCGGAATACCGAGTTCTCCTGCGGCAGGTACGAGATGCCCAGGCGCGCGCGGCGGTGGATCGGCAGGTGCGTGAGCTCGGCGTCGTCGAGGTAGATGGCGCCGGCGTCCACCGGAATCAGGCCGACGATCATGTAGAAGCAGGTGGTCTTGCCCGCGCCGTTCGGCCCGAGCAGGCCGACCACCTCGCCGCTGCCGACCTCGAGCGAGACATCCTGCACCACGGTGCGCGACTTGTAGCGCTTGCGCAGGCGCTGCGAGCGCAGCCGGCTGCCATTCAGCGAGGGTGCGTCGCTCATTTCTCGGGAGGCTTGGGCTGCAAGATCGCCCGCACCCGGCCGCCGCTGCCCCTGCCGGGCGTGACGGTGAAGAAATCGCTCTTCTGGTCGACCAGGATGTAGTCGCCCGCGACCTCGTCGCCGCCGCGGTTGACGCGCGCTGCTTCGAACAGCTCGATCTTGCCGCTCTTGTCGTCGAGCTCGATCCTGCGCGCCTCGCCTTCGAGCCAGACGCCTTCCTTCTCCGGCGGCTTGGCATCCTGGCGCTGGCGAAAGCGCACCGGGGCGCCGGTGGCGGTGGCGTACTGGTTGCCCTCGGCGTCCTGGCGCACGACGATGCGGTCGGCGCGGATGTTGAGCGTGCCGCGTGTGACGACCACGTTGCCCTCGAACACGTTCATGCGCCGCGCGTCGTCGGCGCTCATGCGGTTCGCCTCGATCTCGATCGGCTTGGCCGAGTCGGCCTGCTCGGCGTGCGCGGCGGCGATGCCCAGGAGCAGCAGCCACGGGAAAGGATTCACGGCGCCTTCTTTGCCTCGAAGCGCGCGTGCACGTCGTCGCGCAGAAACAGCTCGCGCGTCGCGGCGTGGTATTCCATGCCGCGCCCGGTGAGCGAGCGTCCCGGCTCCTCGAACAGCACCTGGCGGTCGGTGCGCACGAGCGAGCGGTCGCGCAAGATGTGCAGGAAGCTCGTGGTCATGCGCGCTTGCGGCTGGGACGCGTCCGCGTCCCGTACCAGGACGACGTTGTCGTACAGGAAGATCTCGTCGCCCTCGCGCGAGATCTTGCCGCGGTCGGCCTGCACGGTGAAGCGCGGCTGCGCGGGCTTCGCCTGCATCACGCGCGGCGCGGTGACGTCGGTCGAGTCGTCGTCCGGGTAGTGCTGCATCTGCGCGGCGGAGACCACCGTCTCGGCGTTGCCGTCGCGGTTGAAGGTGGTGGTGGTGAAGTTGGTCACCAGGTAATCCGGGTCGTGGCGGCGCAGTGACGGATGCCCGCCCTCCTCGACCCGCACCTGGTGATCGAGCCACAGCGTAAGCAGCGCGAGCGCGAGCATCAGCGCGAGCGGGAAGAGCCGCGTGGTGCTCATCTCAGGAAGCGCCGCAGGACCGCGCCGAGCTTGCCCTGCGCCTCGAGGATGAATTCGCAGACCTCGCGCGCCGCGCCGTGCCCCGCGTCGGCCGAGGCGATGTAGTGCACGCGCCGGCGCACGTCCTCCGGCGCCTCGTGCGGCGCGCAGGCAAAGCCGCAGCGCGTGAGCACCGGCAGGTCGACGACATCATCACCCATATAGGCAGTGGCGGCACGCTTGAGCTTCAGGCGCCGCAGCATCGCCTCGAACGCCTGGCGCTTGTCGTCGACGCCCTGCATCAGGTACTCGATGCCCAGCTCCTTGGCGCGTTCCTCGACCGCTTGCGACTCGCGTCCGCTGATGATGGCGGTGTCGAGCCCCGCCATCCGCAGGAGCTTCACGCCGTGGCCGTCGAAGGCATGAAACGCCTTGAGCTCCTCGCCGCCGGGCCCGTACCAGAGCCTGCCGTCGGTCAGCACGCCGTCGACGTCGAAAATCACCAGGCGCACGCGCCGCGCCCGCGCGAGCGCATCGGGGGCCAGGTATTGCATCGAGGCTAGAGGACTTTGGCGCGGAAGAGATCGTGCATGTTGAGCGCGCCGAGGAGTGCGCCGCGCTCATCGACGACCAGCAGCTGATTGATCTTGTGCGCTTCCATGAGCTGCACCGCCTCGACGGCGAGGGCTTCGGCGCGCAGCGTGCGCGGCGCGCGCGTCATCACCGTGTCCACCGTGACGCTGGCGAAGTCGACCCCCTTTTCTAGCGCGCGGCGCAGGTCGCCGTCGGTGAAGATGCCCTGCACGCGCCGGGCGGTATCGACCACCGCGGTCATGCCGATGCGCCCGCGCGAGATCTCGGCGATCGCCTGCATGCCGGGCGCGCCGCAGGGCACCGCCGGCACGTCGGCGCCCTTGCGCATCACGTCGGCGACGTGCAAGAGCGCCTGCCGCGGCAGACGGCCCTTCGGATGGCTGCGCGCGAAATCGTCCGAAGAAAAGCCGCGCTTCTCGAGCAGCGCCACCGCCAGCGCGTCGCCCAATGCGAGCGCCGCAGTGGTGCTGGCGGTCGGCGCGAGATTGAGCGGGCAGGCCTCCTGCGCGACGCGCGCGTCGAGGTGCACGTCGGCTTCGCGCGCGAGCGCGGACTGCGCATTACCGGTGATCGCGA
>VBCP01000316.1:0-11624 GCA_005888925.1 Betaproteobacteria bacterium
TACGGTGCCGCCGCGCCGTGGTCCGGCTCTGAGTTTTGCCTGGCGCAGGAAGCCGCGGCGGTGCGCAGCCTACTCGGAACGCTCGGTGAGCCGGCGCACCTGGTCGGACATTCCTACGGCGGAGCGGTGGCGCTGCATATCGCGCGCACGCGTCCCGAGCTGCTGCGAAGCCTCACGCTCGTCGAGCCGTCGGCGTTCCATCTTCTGCGCAACGGCGATGCGACCGACACGGCGGCGCTGCGCGAGATCACGGCCGTTGCCGGCGATGCGCGCGCGGCGCTCGCCCTCGGCGATTACAGCGGCGGGTTCGGCCGCTTCGTCGATTACTGGAGCGGTCCGGGCAGCTGGGCCGTGATGCCGCGCGAGAAGCGCACGGTGTTCGCGGCGCAGCTCGCCAAGGTGGTGCTCGATTTCCACGCCCTCTTCAGCGAGCCCGCCGAGCTCGAGGACGTCTGCGATATCGACCTGCCGACGCTCCTCGTGCAGGGCGGATGCACCCGGCTGCCGTCGCGCTGCGTCTGCGCACGCCTGCGCGTCGCGCTGCCCGACGCCAGCTTCCGGGTGGTGCAGGGCGCCGGCCACATGCTGCCGGTCACGCACCGCGACCAGGTTAACGCGCTCATCGCGGCGCACATCGACGCCAACGCTTTTCACGCGCGGCGCACCGCGTCGCGTGAACCCGCGGCACTTGTTCAATGACGGAGGGAATCATGCAAGCCATGCAGACCGCAGCAACAGCCGAGCGCTACGCCAAGTGCGTGGAAGTCTCGAAGCGTATCCGCTGGGACATCGAGCGCGATGTCATCCGCGGCCGCAAGTTCGACGTGTCGAAGAAATACCTGCCCGACGGCCTGTCGATGGCGCCGAGCCTCGAGTTCCTCGGCAAAGACGAAAAGCGCCTGTTTTCCCAGATCCAGGGGCGCTCCTACGCCAACATCTTCGGCCTGGTCGAGCGCTACATCCCGCCGATGGTCCTCGAAGTGAGCAAGGACCACTGGCTTGGCGACCAGACGGCCTTCGAGGCGCTGGTGCGCTTCACCGACGAGGAGCTCAAGCACCAGGAGCTCTTCCGGCGCATCGAGGCGATGATCGCGCCGGCCATGCCGGCGGGCTATACCTTCCTGCCGGAACCGAACGCGGTGGCGAGCGCAGTGCTATCCAAGTGCACCTGGGCGGTACTCGCGCTCACCTGCGACATCGAGCTCTTCACGCAGGCGCACTACCGCCAGAGCATCGAGCCCGACCGCGAGCTCTCTGACCTGTGGAAGGACGTGTTTCTGTTCCACTGGAAAGAGGAGTCGCAGCACGCGATCCTGGATGAGCTCGAGTGGCAGCGCGAGAATGCGAAGCTCAGTCCCGAGCAGCGCGACCACGCGGTCAGCGACCTGATCGATCTGGTCGCGGCGGTCGACGGCATCCTGCAGGTGCAGGCGAAGGCCGATACCGACTACTTCCTGCGCGTCTGCGGCCGCACGTTCGGCGGTGCGGAGGTGAAGCGGATCGGCGAGACCATGCTCAAGGCCTACCGCTGGCAATACATCGGCTCGGGCGTGCAGGACGAGCGCTTCCAGAAGATCCTCGGCGGCATGATCACCGAGGCGCAGATGCAGCGCATCGGCGCGGCGCTCACGCCGCTGATGCAATAAAAGCGCCAAACGGAAATCGGGGCCTGGCCCCGATTTCCCGTTTCGTGTGGGACACGACGATGAGAAGTATGCGTGCCTTGTGCAGGCGGCTGCTGGCCTTGCTGCGCAGTCCCGCGCTCGGGTACTCGATCGGCGAGCTCGATGCGCGCACCGTGCAGGACATCGGCCTCGAGGTATGGCGCGGGCCTCTCGGCGCGCGCGCCGAAATGGGCCGGACCGGGCAGGAGCGGCTGAACTCCCTGGTCTAGGCAGGCGCCTGCAGCGCGGCGATGCGCACCTGGATCGGCGGATGCGTGGCGAAGATCTGGGCGAGGCCCGATTCGCTCGAGATGCCGAAGGCTTTCACCGTGTCGGGCAGGCCGCCGGTCTGCAGGCCGCCCAGCCGCGTGAGCGCCGCGATCATCGGCTGCGGGCTGCCGAGCAGCTTCGCCGAGCCGCGGTCGGCGCGGAACTCGCGCTGGCGCGAGAACCACGCGACGATCACCGAGGCGAGGATGCCGAAGACGATCTGGCTGACGATCATCGTGATGTAGAAGCCGGGACCGACGCCGCGCTCGGTGCGGAATATCGCCTTGTCGACGATGAAGCCGACCACGCGCGAGAGGAAGAAGACGAAGGTATTGAGCACGCCCTGGATCAGCGTGAGCGTGACCATGTCGCCGTTCGAGATATGCGTCACCTCGTGGCCGAGCACCGCCTCGACTTCCTCCTTGCTCATCGCTTCGACCAGGCCCGACGACACCGCGACCAGCGCCGATCGTAGATCGCCACCTCGGGCTTGCCGATCCCCGCGGCGTCGGCGAGCTTGTGCACCGTCTGCACCAGCCAGTACTGCGTGGTGCCTTCGGAGCCGTCGATCGTCTGCGCGCCGACCGACATCTTGGCGATCCACTTCGACATCAGGAGCGAGATGAACGCCCCGCCAAAGCCGAAGATGGCCGAGAACCACAAGAGCGAGACGTAGTCGATGCCGCTCGCCGTCAGCCACTGGTCGAAGCCCAGCACGCTGACGACGATGGACAGCACCACCATCACGGCGAGGTTGGTGGCGATCAAAAGCATGACGCGCTTCATGGGGCTTGGTTCTCCTTTGCTGCGCTAATTGGGGGCCGATTGTAGGGTTTTCAAGATGGCGCGCACGCCCATCTCGGCGATCACGTAGGTCGGCGCATTGGTATTCCCGGAGGTGATGCGCGGGAATATCGACGCATCGATCACGCGCAGGCGCCCGACGCCGTGCACCCGCAGCCCGTCGTCCACCACCGCCATGGGATCGCGGCCCATCTTGCAGGTTCCCACCGGATGGAAGATGGTGGTGCCGAGCTCGCCGGCGGCCTTGGCGAGCTCGGCATCCGTATCGTTTGAAACGCCGGGGCGGTATTCCTCGGGCTCGTAACGGGCGAGCGCCTTCGCGGCCATGATGCGGCGGGTGAAGCGCATGGCGTCGACCGCCACTTTTCGGTCCTCGTGCGTCGACAGGTAATTCAGGCGGATCTCGGGGTAGGCGGCCGCATCGGCCGACTTGATGCGCACCCAGCCGCGCGAGCTCGGCCGCAGGTTGCACACGCTCGGCGTGATCGCCGGGAAGCTGTGCAGCGGGTCGCCGAACTTGTCGAGCGAGAGCGGCTGCACGTGCCACTCGATGTTGGGCGTCGGCTGCGCCGGATCGCTCTTCGCGAACGCGCCCGCCTGCGAGGGCGGCATCGTCAGCGGGCCGGTGCGGAACAGGAAATACTCGGCCGCCATTGCCGCCTTGCCGAAGAGACTGTTGGCGACGCCATTCAACGTCTTCACGTTCTTCACCTTGTACTGCAGGCGGACCTGCAGGTGATCATGCAGGTTCTCGCCGACACCGGGAAGAGAATGGACCACCGGGATCTGCAGGCGCTGCAACAGCGCGGCGGGGCCAATGCCCGAGAGCTGCAGCAACTGTGGCGAGCCGATGGCGCCGGCGGCGAGGATGGTCTCGCGGCGCGCCTCGGCGAATTGCGCCTCGCCCCGATGGAGGAATTCAACGCCCTGGGCGGTGCGGCCGTTCATCCGCAGCTTGCGCACGTGAGCATCGATCAGCACGGTGAGGTTCTTCCGGTGCAGCACCGGTCGCAGGAACGCGTTGGTCGCGCTCCAGCGCCGGCCGCGCTTCTGATTCATCTGGAAGTAGGCGCAGCCGAAGTTGTCGCCGCTGTTGAACACCTTCACCGGCGGGATGCCGCATTCGGCCGCAGCCTCGCGAAACGCGTCGATGATCTCCCAGCGCACGCGCGGATCCTCGATGCGCACCTCGCCGCCCGCGCCGTAGCCGTCGGTCGCGCCGCGCTCGTAGTCCTCGAGCGACTTGAATATCGGCAGCACGTCGTCCCACGCCCAGCCGCGGTTGCCGAGCGCGGCCCAGTGGTCCCAGTCCTCCTTCTGGCCGCGCATGTAGATCATGGCGTTGATGGAGGAGCAGCCGCCGAGCACGCGGCCGCGCGCGTAATGGATCGAACGCCCCGCGAGGTGCTCGTCGGGCTCGGTCTTGTAGCACCAGTCGGTGCGCGGATTGGCGATGGTGTAGAGATAGCCGACCGGAATCGGGATCCAGAAATAGTTGTCCCGGCCTCCGGCCTCGATGAGAAGAACGCGAGTATTCGCATCGCGCGACAGGCGATTGGCGAGGAGGCAGCCGGCGCTGCCCGCGCCGACGATGACGTAATCGAAGCTGCCGAGCTGCTGCACGCTCTTTCCCCGAGCAGGTATTGTAGCGACCGGGCAGACGCGCGAATGGGCGACGAGCAGGAGCTGCAGGCAGCGCTGGAAGCGGCACGGGCGGCGCATTTCGACACTGGCGGTGCAGTGTGCGATTACGCCGCGCTCGCGGCGTCGCGTGAACACGAGCGCCTGAGCGGCTGCTTCGCCGCGCTCGAGTCTTGCGACTTGAAACGGGTGCGCATCGCCGCGCAGACGGCTTTCTGGCTGAACGTCTTCAACGGCGTCGTGCTGCGCGACGCAGGCGAGCTGGCGCGAGCGGGCGGCGTGCGCGAAGTCGAGGGCTTCTTCGTGCGGCCGCGCATCAAGGTCGGCGGGCTCGCCTACTCGCTCGACGATATCGAGCACGGCCTGCTGCGCGGCAATGCGCCGAAGTTCGGCCATTTCCGCGCGCCGCTGCGCCGCGACGATCCGCGTCTCGCGAACACGCCGATTGCCTACGACGAGCGCATGCACTTCGGGATGTATTGCGCCTGCCGCTCGTCGCCGCCGTTGCGCGCCTTCAGTGCCGGCATGCTGGATGAGCAGCTCGAAAGCGCCACGGTCGGGTACCTGCAACGCTCGGTCCGCGTCGAGCAGGAAGGTGCGCTGGTGATTCTTCCCCGGCAGTTCTACTGGTATCGCACGGATTTCGGCGGCGAGCAGGAGGCGCTCGCGTTCGCGCTCGCGCGCCTCGATGACGAGACGGTTGAAATGGTCGATCGCCGCCGCGGCAAGGTCAAAGTCCGCTATGCGGACTTTGACTGGCGGCTGAACGTCAGATGAACTGCAACCTGCGGCGAAGCGTGTAGATCCAATCGGTGAGCGGCCCGATGCGATAGCCGGCAACCGTCGCCTTGGCCTCGGTCGATGCCGCGTCGTAACGCACGCTGAAAAACTGCACCGTCCATGCATCGCTGTCGAAGACCGAGAACTCGGCGAGCTTGCGCTCGCGCTTGCGTTGCGCGTCGACCGAGCCGGCGTTGATGAAATAGATCCGATCGCGCGACAGGTGGTAGAGGCCGTCGTTCGGCAGCTGGCGCGCCTCGTCGCCCACGGCCTCGTAAAGCCGTTGCTCGTGGCTGTGACCGAAGAAGCAAACGCGCGCGGTCGGGAAATCCTCACGGAGCAGCGCCGCGTTGCGGCGGATGTGCTGCGGCGTGGTCATGTAGAGCTGCACGTCGCGCACGCCGCCGTGCACCAGCGCAATCGAGTCTTCGATCAGGCGGTTCGCGGGGAGCGCGGTCAGCCACGCAACCCTCTCGGGCGCGAGGCGCCGGCGCGTGCGCTGCAACGAATAGCGCGCCTTGTTCGAGCAGCGCTCGAAGCCGAGCCGGCCGGTGCCGATGAGGTCGTGGTTGCCGGCGATCACCTGCGTGCCGCGCGCGCGCAACAGCGCGACGCAAGCGTCAGGGTCGGCGTTGTAGCCGACGACGTCGCCCACGCAGAGAAGCCGGCGCACGCCGCGGTCATCGAGCGCCGCCAGCACGGCCTCGAGCGCTTCTACGTTGCCGTGGATGTCGCCTAGGACGCCGTAGACAGCCATCGCATCACGCGCCGCCGCAGCCGCGAGAGGTGCTTGAGCTCATCCCACAGCACGACGGCGAGCGGCATCGGATCGGTCCAGGCGAAAAGATCGTAGAGCTTGCGCGAGCTGACGAGCGAGGCGAGCCAGCCCGCGGCGCTCAGCTCGCCGCGCGCGGCAAGGCTGCGGTAGGCGAGATAGTCGAGCCGCGGAGAGAGCCAGCGGTAGCGCGTGCGCGCCTGCCGCGGCGCCGAGCGCGCGCCGCGGGTCACGTAGTCATAGGCCACCTGCGCGAGATTCACGCCGCCTTTCGCGCCGAGGTAGTGCCACAGGTTGAAGCGCGCGTTGACTTCGAGCAGATAGAACCGGCCGCTCGCCGCGTGGCGCTTGAAGTCCATCTTGAACACGCCCTTCAAGCCGATGCGCGGCACGAGCGCGCGGCCAAGCGTCGCGAGCTCGTCGTCGCGCGCGAGCTCGAGGTACGAGCTGTCGCCGGTCAAGGCCGGGTAAGTCCGGATCTTGCGGCCGATGAACCACGCCAGCAGCTTGCCGCGCTCGTCGGCGAAGCCGTGGAAGGACCACAGCGCGCGGTCGTCGCCCGGAATGTATTCCTGCACGGCGAGCTCGCCGGCGAGCGACTGCGCGAGCGGGTCCTGCAGTGCCGCGCGGCCGTCGGCAAAGATGCGCGCCTTGCCGGCGCCGCCGAAGAGCCTGGAGTAGACGGCCGAGCTGTCCCACTCGGTCTTCACTCTCGGCTTGATGAGGACCGGCGCATCGAATTCTCCGAGCTCGCTCCAGTCGAGCCGCCGCGGCACCGGCAGCTTGCGCCGCTCGGCGAGCGCCTGGAACAGCTGCTTGCTGTGCAGCGCGCGGGCGAGCGCCGGGTCGCTCAGCACGAAGGCGAAGTAGGGCGACAGGGCGTCGCGGAAATCCTGGATCAGGCCGAGCTGATCGTCGTCGCCATACAGGAGCGGCACTCGCGTGCAGAGCGTGCCGGTGAGGAGCTCCCCGACGCGCAGCAGCCGCTCGACGACCGCCTCGCGCTGCGCGGGCGGCGGCAGCAGGCAGCGCCCGCTGCAGTAGCGCGAGGCCATCGCCGGCGTGAAGAGCTCATGGGAAGCGACAATCGCCGGGATGCGCGCCAGGCCGAGCGCGCGCACCAGGTTGATGCCGCCGAGGAGCAGCGCCGGCGGCCGGTGCGGGTCGAGCCGGCGCAGGTCGACTTTGAGGAACTCGTTCATGTCATCAGCTTCGGCGGTGGTCTGCCGTAGAAGCGCGCCTTCCACTGCGGCAGCCAGATCTTGCGCAGGCGGTAGGCGAGGGCGCCGAGAGTGTTGCGAAACACCCTCACGCCCAGCGTGTTGCGATTGCCGGTGGCGAGCTGGTCCTTGTAGCGGTGCTCGCCCTTGAGAAAGTCGAACACCTCATTGCCTTCGCCGATCGCGTGCTCGAGCGCGTAGCCGAGCAGCACCCTGCCCGGGTTGGACTTCGCCTTTGCCGGATCGAAGCCCGCCTGCATCAGATAGATCCGGTTGCGAAAGCGGTAGCAATAGGTGATCGCCGCGATCTCGCCGTCGAGCTCGAGGCAGTACAGGCGCAGCCAGCCGCGCGGGAAGGCGGACTTGATGCTGCGGCGGTGGAATTCGACGTACTCGGGCGTGGCGAACGACTCGCTGCCGCCCGCTTCCCGCCAGCGGCTGCGGTGCAGCTCGGTGAGGCGATCGACCGCGCGGTCGAGGCCCGCGAAGTCGTCCCAGACGAAAAAGCGCAGCCGGTGCGCCGCGGCGGCCTTCTTGCGCGCGCTTTTCAGCCGCGTGCGGCGATCGGAGCTCATCGACTGTAGAAATTCAGGCCACGAGCGCGGCAGGTCCACGTAGGCGATGCGCTCCGACACTTCGCTGAGCCTCGCGCGGCGCGCCTCGTGCGCCGCCTGCTCGAGCGCGCCCGCGAACACCGACTGCGGATCGATGTCGCTCAGCACCAGCACGTCGGCGCCCGAGAGACGCAGCGCGGCGCGCGCGAGCTTGCGGGCCACGACGTCCTCGCAGCCGGGCGCGAGCACCGGCCCGAGATCGTCCGGATGCGTGTCGGCTCCGCTGCCGACGAAGCGCAGGATGCGCACCGGCACGCCGAGCACGGTGAGCTTCTGGACATAAAGGGCGAGAATCCCGACCGTCGCGCCGCGCTCGAGCGCGACCAGGATGCGCAGCGGCTGCCCGGTGCCGTAGACCTGCCACCATTGGTACTGGAAGAGCCAGGAATTGAACACGCTCGCCGCCACGGCCTGCGAATGGATGCGGTTCCATTCGGGCGCCAGGCGCGCGAACTCGTCCGTCGAGGTGAGGAATTGGACGGCGATTTCGCCGCCGGGGGCGCCGTCCCCCGGGACGAGCGAAGCCCTCGGGGTGAGCCCCGGAATCTGCGCCGCGCCCTTATGCAGCATGCGAGCAGGGTCGCGCAAAAGGCGGCTTGCGGCCATCGGCTGGGGGGATGCGCCGAGTGGGCCGATGGAGCCATGCCGGCAATGGAATAATTCCTCGACGATGCTGCCGCCGGACCACGAGCATGAGCCATGAGAATCGGGGTTGACCTCGGCGGCACCAAGATCGAGGCATTGGCGCTCGACCCGAAGGGGCGCGAAGTCTTCCGCAAGAGAGTACTGACGCCTCGCGGCGACTACGCCGCGACCCTGGAGGCCGTGGTCGCGCTGGTGAAGGAGGTCGGCCCGGGCAGCGTCGGGGTCGGCATCCCCGGGGCGCTGTCGCGCGTCACCGGCCTGGTCAAGAACGCGAACTCCACTTGGCTCATCGGCCGGCCGCTCAAGCAGGACCTCGAGCGCGCGCTTGGACGCGAGGTGCGCGTCGACAACGATGCCAATTGCTTCGCGCTTTCCGAGGCGATCGATGGCGCGGGGCAGGGCGCGCACGTCGTGTTCGGCGTGATCCTCGGTACCGGTGTCGGCGCCGGCATCGTGGTCGAGCGCCAGGTGCTCGTCGGCCGCAACGCGATCGCCGGCGAATGGGGACACAACCCGCTGCCGCTGCCCGCCGCGGCGGACCTGCCGCTGCCGGCCTGCTATTGCGGGCGCTCGGGCTGCATCGAGACCTATCTCTCGGGCTCCGGGCTCGAGCGCGAGCACGAGCACCTCACCCAGGAGAAGCTCGCCGCCCGCGAGATTGCCGCGCTGGACGGCGAAGCCCTCGATCGCTACATCCAGCGCCTCGCGCGCGCGCTCGCCGGCGTGATCAACCTGCTCGACCCCGACGTCATCGTCCTAGGCGGCGGCATGTCCAATATCGAACGGCTCTACGCTGAAGTGCCGCGCCGGTGGCTGCGCCACGTGTTTTCCGATCACGTGGCAACGCGCCTGGTGCGCAATGTCCACGGCGATTCGAGCGGCGTGCGCGGAGCGGCCTGGCTGTGGGATGAACCGCAAGGGGATGCGAAGAAATGAGCCAGTGGGTAGGCGTCACCGGCTCTTCATGCCGCGGATAATGATCCGCGCGTAGCGCTGGTAGGTAAAGTATGCCCACCCCCAGTCGAGCATTACCACGACGCGGTTGCGGAAGTTGATCAGGAAGTAGATGTGCGCGACCAGCCACACCATCCAGGCGAGAAAGCCGGAGAGCTTGACCCGTCCGATCACCGCGACCGCGGCATTGCGTCCGATGGTCGCGAGCTGGCCGTAATCGCGGTACTTGAATTTGACGCTCGGGCGTCCGGCGATGAGCCGCAGGATGTTCTTCGCGGCATGGCGTCCCATCTGCTTCGCCGCGGGCGCGATTCCGGGCACTGCGTCCACCGCGGCGAGATCGCCCGCGACGAAGACCTCCGGATGGCCGGGCACCGAGAGATCAGGCTCGACTTTCACGCGGCCCGCCCGGTCAAGCGGCGCGCCGAATGTCGCGCCGAGCGGCGAGGCGGCGACGCCGGCGGCCCAGATCACTGTTTTGCAGGCGATGCGCTCCGCGCCGAGCGACACGCCATCGGCATCGATGCCGGTCACTACGCGCCCGGGCCAGACGGTGACGCCGAGGCGCTCGAGCTGAAGCTGCGCCTTCATCGCGAGATCGGCCGGATAGGGCGGCAGCACGCGGCTCGCGCCTTCGACGAGCACGACGCGCGCACTGTGCGGATCGATGCGGCGGAATTCGCCGCGCAGCGTATGCCGCGCGATCTCGGCGAAGGTGCCGGCGAGCTCGACGCCGGTCGCGCCGCCGCCGACCACGACGAACGTGAGCCACGCCGCGCGGCGTGCCGGATCGGACTCGCGCTCGGCGCGCTCGAACGCGAGCAGCACGCGGCGGCGGATCTCGAGCGCATCCTCCAGCGTCTTCAGGCCCGGCGCGAATGGCGCCCATTCGTCGTGCCCGAAATAGCTGAGCGTGGTCCCGGCGGCGACGATCAGATAGTCGTAGGCGAGCTCATCGCCGTTCTCGAGGCGCACCAGGCGCCTGGCGAGATCGACCGCGCGTACCTCGCCGAAGAGCACCGTGGTGTTGCGCTGGTCGGCGAGGATGTGGCGGATCGGGCCCGCGACCGACGGCGCCGAAAGACCGGCCGTCGCTACCTGGTAGAGAAGCGGCGTGAAAAGATGGTGGTTCGTCCGATCCACCACCGTGACCTCCAGCGGCGCGTGACGTAATGCCTGCGCCGCCCAAAGGCCGCCGAAGCCGCAGCCGACGATGATGACGTGGGGAGGCGACATCTGCGGGCGATGATACAAGCTGTTACTCATTTCACCCGGTAGCGGTAGACCGGAATACTGTCGAGCGCGTTGAATGAGCTCCAACATCTGAAAGGAGCAACTCATGAAATTTGCACGCACCGCCCTCGCCGCCGCGCTCGCCTTTGCTTTCTGCGGCGCGGCATTCGCGCAGGCCGGCACCGTCCAGCGCGACGTCAATCAGCAGAACCGCATCGAGCAGGGCCTCAAATCCGGCCAGCTCAACACGCGCGAGGCCGCGCGCCTCGAGCGTGAGGAATCGCGCGTCGAGCGCGACCAGGCGCGCGCGATGCAGGACGGCAAGCTGAGCCCGGCCGAAAAGGCGCGCCTTGCGCGCGAGCAGAACAAAGTGAGCCGCGACATCTATCGCGAGAAGCACGACGCGCAGACCGGCAACCCGAGCTCGGCCTCCTCGCAGCGCAGGCGCGCGACTCGCGGCTCGAAGCGCGCGCCGGCGCCGACGGCAAAGTCGGTCCGCGTGAGCAGCGCCGCATCCAGAAGAGCGAGAACCGCGAGAGCCGGAAAATCCGCCGCGAGAAGCACGACGCGCAGACGCAGTGACGTAACATGGCCGCATGGCGGTCGATTTATCGAGGCTTCGCCCCGGTCTTCGGGGCGAAGCTTTTTTAGTCGTCGCCGAAGAGCACACCGCGCCGCGCGTCGGCAGCGGTGCGATTCACGTGCTCGCCACGCCGGTGATGATCAACCTGTTCGAAGCCGCCGCCCTGGCGGCCGTTGAGCAGCTACTACCGCCGGGTCACCAGAGTCTCGGCACCGTCCTCAATGTCCGGCACATCGCGGCCACGCCCATCGGCATGCGTGCGAGCGCATCGGCCATCGTCGAGCGGGTGGACGGCAGGACCATCTACTTCCGACTGGAAGCGCACGACGAGCGCGAGCTGATCGGCGATGGCACGCACGAGCGCGTGGTGGTGAACGTCGAGAAGTTCGACCAACGGGTGCAACGCAAGCTCGCTCAGTAAGGCCGCGCGCCGAACAGCCA
>VBCP01000316.1:11639-15934 GCA_005888925.1 Betaproteobacteria bacterium
GACCAGGCGGTTGCGACCCTGCGCGGTCGCCACGAACGGCACGTGCGACGTGACCGCGGCGAAACGCGCCCAGTCCGGGTTCGCGCGCTTGCGGCGGTCCATCGCCAGGGTGCCGAGCGCGCCGAGGACCAGGAAGCTGCCGAAGAACACCAGCGCCTTCAGCTCGCCTCGTGCTAGCACGTGCGCCGCCGCCCAGAGCATCAGGCCCCACATGATCGGGTGGCGCGTGATGCGGATCATGCCGCGCGCCGGGTCTTCGCTTTTCAGCAGCGCGTCCGCGCCCACCATGGTCGGATTGCGGAAGTAGCCGCAGGCGATGAGCACGAAGGCGATCGGCACGACGATGACCGGCAGCAGGCGCATCCCCGGCCAGAGCGGCTCCCGCGGTGCGCCGACGTAGGCCCAGATCATCCAACCGAACGTGATGAAGGCGACGGCCGAATAGACGCCGCGGTAGGGCCATTCGCCCATGGCGGCGACGAGCTTCGGCCTGAGCGGCGTGCTGGCGACGAAGTGGGTGGCCAGAAAAGCCACCGTAGCGAGGATCAGTAGGGCGATGGGATCCATGCTGCTCCCTTCGCCGGCATTATGCGCCGCGGCTATGCGAGGTCGATGATGAAAAGGCGAATCAGCTCTTCGAGAGCCTGCGGCGAGCTGAGGATCTTGCACCCGACGCGGCTGGCGCGCTCGCCGTTCGGGAGCTGGAAACGCGAGACGTGGCGCACTTCGAGATCGACTTCGATCGGCTCGTGCTGGGGGTGCCGGATGCGCGCACGCTCGAGCCGTGTGCCGGCGCAAAGGGGGATGGTGGGGTCGGAGACCAGAGTGCCGATCCCGTCGAGGCTCACGTCGACCACCTTGGCATCAAAGCTGAGCATGCCGATGCGCACTTCGCAATTCACGGGTGCCTGAGCCGGCACCGCGACGCGGGCAGCGGCGCGCCGCTGCTGCATCGCCAGCATGATGCTCGGCAGCCCGCATTTGATGCAGGGCTGGCCGGAGTGCGCCGCGGCGTGCGGGGTTTCGCCGGAGAACGCGAATTGAGCGCCGCGATGGTTGCAGCGCAGGGTCAGCTTGCGTTCCGCCAGCGCCGCGCTATTCGCCGGCTTATGGTCGCTGTAGGAAAGCAGGATGTAGCCCTTCACCGGCTCGACGTAAAGCAGCTGCGAGAGGAACATCAGTTCCGACGGCAGCTTCGCCGTCAGGGTACTGCGGTCCTCGAGCATCGAATCCAGGATCCGGCCGATCTCGATGCCGGAGCGGACCAGCAGCTGCCCGGTCGTGGCGAGGCGCGAGGTAATGTCGGGCGAGTTCACAAACCCTAACCTTGCTCACCTTGTACGCCCGCCTCAAGGGCAAATTACTGCTGTGAGCGCTTAGCCCAGCGCTTTCGTGACGATTTCCGCAACGTCGCGGGAGAGGCCGTCCGCATCGCGGATGCGCTCGAGCTGGACGCGCGCCGCCGCCTGGCGGCCGGCATCGAATTTCTTCCAGCGATCGAAGCCGCGCGCCATGCGCGCCGCGACCTGGGGGTTCAATGCATTGAGCGCGATGATCTCGTCGGCCAGGAAGGCGTAGCCGCCGCCGTCGGCGGCGTGGAAGCGCACGTGGTTGCCGCTGAAGGTGCGGATCAGCGCATAGACCTTGTTCGGCACCTTGATGTCGAACGCCGGGTGCGACAGCAGCCGGCGAACTCGCGGCAGCGTATCGCTGAGCCGTGAGCCGGCCTGCACCGCGAGCCACTTGTCCACCACGAGCGGCTCGTCCTGCCACTGCGCGTAGAACGCCTCGAGCGCCTTTTCGCGCTCGGGGCACTCGAGTTGCGCGAGCCAGCCGAGCGCCGCCATCGACTCGGTCATGTTGTCCGCGTTCCTGAACTGCTCGTAAGCGAGGTTGGACATGCCGAGCTCGGCGAGGAAGCCGAGGCAGGTGTTGCGCAGCGAACGGCGGCCGATCGAGGCTGCGTCCGGCGCATAGCGCGCCTTGCTCTCGAGCCTGCGATAGGTGGCCAGAAACTGCTCCTTCAGCGCCCTGGCCAGCGCGCGGCGCAGGGTGTTGCGCGCCGCGTGCAGCGCGTCCGGATCGACGACGTGCATCTGCTCGGCGAGGAAGCTCTCCGAGGGCAGCGTCAGCACCTCCGCGGCGAAGATCTGGTCCTTCTCGCGCAGCATGCTTGCCATGGCATCGACGAAAGCAGGGGAGGGCTGGCCGCGTCTTTCCAGGATGGTGGAGGCGGCGAGCCGCTGCCCGGCCTCCCAGCGGTTGAACGCATCGTCGTCGTGCGCGAGGAGATGCAGGAGGTCCGCTTCGGTATACGGGTAGTTCAGCACCACCGGCGCGGAGAAGCGGCGCAGGAGCGATGGCACCGGTCTTGTTTTTTGGTTGGAGAAGGTGAAGCGCTCCTCGGCGCTGCGCACATCGAGCAGCTGCTCGGCCTCGCCGATCTTCACGGCGAGCGGGATATGGAACGGCGGGTTCATCGACTGCTTCACCGTGAGCGTGAACGTCCCATTGTGGAAGGAGCCGGCGCAATCCAGCACGGGCGTGCCCGCCACGTCGTACCAGCGCTTGAACTGCGCGAGGTCGGCGCCCGAGGCGTCCTGCATCGCCTGCACGAACTCGTCGCAGGTCACTGCCTGCCCGTCGTGGCGCTTGAAGTACAGGCGCATGCCGGCCTGGAACTTCTCCTCGCCGAGCAGCGTGTGCTGCATGCGCACGACCTCGGCGCCCTTCTCGTACACCGTCATGGTGTAGAAGTTGCGGATCTCCATGTAGGACTGCGGGCGCACCGGGTGCTTCATCGGGCCGGCGTCCTCGGGGAACTGCGCGGCGCGCAGGTTGCGCACTTCCTGGATGCGCGTCATGGCGCGCGAATAAATGTCCGCACCGTATTCCTGATCGCGGAACACGGTGAGCCCTTCCTTGAGCGAGAGCTGGAACCAGTCGCGGCAGGTGACGCGGTCGCCGGTCCAGTTATGGAAGTACTCGTGCGCGACGACCCGGTCGATGTTGAGGTAATCGACATCCGTCGCGGTGTCGGCGCGCGCCAGCACGTACTTGGTGTTGAAGATGTTGAGGCCCTTGTTCTCCATTGCCCCCGAGTTGAAATCGCCCACCGCCACGATGTTGTACTGGTCGAGGTCCAGCTCGAGGCCGAAGCGCGTCTCGTCCCAGCGGATCGCGCGCTTCAGGCAATCCATCGCCCAGCCCGCCTGGTCGAGCTTGCCGGGCTCGACGTACACGTAAAGCTGCTTCTTCTTGCCTGAGCGCGTGACGATCGAATCGGCGATGTGCTCGAGATTCGCGGCGACCATCGCGAAGAGATAGGAGGGCTTGGGGAACGGGTCGTGGAAGCGCGCCCAGTGGCGGCCCGGGACTTCCTCGCCCGAGCCGGCGACGTTGCCGTTCGACAGCAGCACCGGATAGCGCTTCTTGTCGGCGTGGATGGTCGTCGTATAGGTAGCCATCACGTCCGGTCGATCGATGAACCAGGTGATGCGCCGGAAGCCCTGGGCCTCGCATTGCGTGACGAAGCCGTTCTTCGTCGCGTAGAGGCCTTCGAGCTTGGTGTTCTTCTGCGGCACGATGCGGCTCACCGTTTCCAGCGTGAAGCGATCGGGCACGTCGTAGACGGTCAGGCGCTCCGGCGTGACCTCGTGGCGGGCGCTGCGCCCGTCGATCGATAGCGAGACGAGCTCGAGCTCGTCGCCGTCGAGGACGAGGTTCCCGGCGGAAACCCGTTTGATGTCGAGGCGCGCGCGCACGAGCGCGTGGTCGTCGCGGATGTCGACGTCGAGCTCGACCGTCTCCACGCGGAACGCGGGCGGCGTGTAGTCCTTGAGGTAAATAGTCTTGGGTTGGGGTTCGCGCATGCCGTTAGTTTAAGGTGCATCGCGGGGCTCCAGCGCCCCAGCGCAGTGCCGCTTTGGCATGCATCAGCACTGATTTCCCAGCGGAAATCGCTGGCATGCGATTTGCGAAGTCTGTTCCACGTGCGAGTCCTGGTGGTCGACGAGTCGCGGGAGCGAGCCGACGTCGTGCGCGACGGCCTGCGCCGCGCGGGGTACGAAGTCACGGCCTCGCTCTCCTCGCCGCTCACGCTGCTGAAGACGATCGAGGAGCTCAAGCCCGACGTCATCGTCATCGATACGGATTCGCCGAGCCGCGACGTGCTCGAGCACCTCGTGGTGATGACGCAGCACACGCCGCGTCCGGTCGTCATGTTCGCAAGCGACGATGCGCCGGAGACCATCCGCGAGGCGGTGC
The DNA here is from genome assembly GCA_005888925.1 of Betaproteobacteria bacterium. Taxonomy (GTDB): domain Bacteria; phylum Pseudomonadota; class Gammaproteobacteria; order Burkholderiales; family SG8-39; genus SCGC-AG-212-J23. The sequence continues at coordinate 15,906 of VBCP01000316.1, forward strand.
GCGCCGGCGTCTCCGCCTATGTGGTCGAT
>VBCP01000317.1 GCA_005888925.1 Betaproteobacteria bacterium
CAGAATCGTTAAATAGCCATCACCCGCGCGAGCTCGAGCAGGCTCGCATCCGCCGGACGCATCTTGCCGGTGATCTCGGCGAGCGGCGTGACGGCAACATCGCCCTTGATGATGCCGACCAGCACGCCGTGTCTTCCGTTCGCCAGCGTCTCGATGGCGGCCGCGCCGAGCCGCGTCGCGAGCACGCGGTCGGCGGCGCTCGGGATGCCGCCGCGCACCACGTGGCCCAGGCGCGTGACCCGCAGGTCGAAGCCGATCGACTTGCGGTGCGCACCGTAGTACTCCATCAGCTCGTGCACGCCGCACTTGGCGCCTTCGGCGATGACCGCCAGCGCGTGGGTCTTGCCGCGCTGGTAGGCGGCGCGCAGGCGCTCGGCGACCTCCGAGGGCTTGAGCTCGCTTTCGGGCAGCGCGATCACCTCGGCGCCGCCGGCGATCCCGGCCATCAGGGCGATGTAGCCGCAATTGCGGCCCATCGTCTCGACGGCGAAGGCGCGCTGGTGCGACGACGCCGTGGTGCGCAGGCGATCGATCGCCTCGAGCGTGACGTTGATCGCCGTGTCGCAGCCGATGCTGACGTCGTTGCCGTAGAGATCGTTATCGATGGTCGAGGGCACGCCGACCACGGGGAAGCCCTCGCGCGCGAGGCTCGCCGACCCGGACTGCGAGCCGTTGCCGCCGATCACCACCAGTGCGTCGATTGCCCCCTTGCGAAGATTGGACAGTGCCTGGGTGCGACCGGCCGGCTCGACGAACTCGGGGCAGCGTGCGCTGCCGAGCACCGTGCCGCCCGACTGGATGATGCCGCCGACGTTGCGCGCCAGCATCTGCTCGAAGGCCCCGGCCAGCAGCCCCTTGTAGCCGTTGCGCACCGCGAACACTTCCCAGCCGCGGGCGAGCGCGCCGCGCGTCACGGCGCGCACCGCGGCGTTCATGCCGGGCGCGTCGCCGCCGCTGGTGAGGACTGCAATCTTTTTCACGCCGGGCATTCTAACGATCCATGGTGAAAAGCCTTAAGCAGCTGCGAGAAGAAGCGCGCGCCTGCCAGGACTGCCCGCTATGGGCCAACGCCACGCAGACGGTGTTCGGCGCCGGCGACCCGCACGCGCGCGTCATGCTGGTCGGCGAGCAGCCTGGCGACGAGGAGGACAAGAAGGGCCTGCCCTTCGTCGGTCCGGCGGGCAGGCTGCTCGACCGCGCGCTCGAGGCCGCTGGCGTCGACCGGGAGCATCTCTACGTCACGAATGCGGTAAAGCACTTCAAATGGCAGCTGCGCGGCAAGCGGCGGCTGCACAAGACCCCGGCGCAGCGCGAGATCGACGCCTGCCATCAGTGGCTCGAAGCCGAGGTCGCGACGGTCAAGCCGCACGTCATCGTCTGCCTCGGCTCGACCGCGGCAAAGGCGGTGATCAGCAAGGACTTCAAGGTGTCCATACAGCGCGGCCAGTTCGTCGAGAGCGCGCTCGCGCCGTACGTCTTCGCCACGCTGCATCCATCGGCGCTGCTGCGCCTGCAGGAGGACGAGGAGCGGGAGGTGGCGTTCAAGCAGCTCGTGAAGGACCTGTCGCTCATCAAGAAGGCCCTCTCGGGATAGCGCTCGCCGCAGGCCTGGCGTACAGTTTGCGCAACTGCAGGGAGGGGCATATGTCGATCCGACTGCTGGTCCTCGCTCTGGTTCTGCACGCAACCTGCGGTGCCGCCGAGAGCATCCACCTAGCGCCGCTCGGCACTGTGGTCAGCGGCTCGTTCGATCTCGCCGGCAAGTCGATCCCCTTGCCCGCCGGCAACTTCGTGCTGGCGGCGACTACGGTCAACGAGCCGCCCATGCAAGAAGGCGACATCTCGAAGCCGCGCCCGA
>VBCP01000320.1 GCA_005888925.1 Betaproteobacteria bacterium
CGAACAGGCGATCGAGGCGATCGAGAAATCGGCGAACACCGGCAAGATCGGCGACGGCAAGATCTTCGTGTTCGATCTTGAGAAGGTTATCCGCATCCGCACCGGCGAAACCGATGCGGCTGCGCTCTGAGGAGAACGTGATGAAGAAACTCTGTGCATTCTTGGCGCTGGTTTTGTCGCTCGCCTTCGCGGGCGTGACCTTCGCGCAGGAGAAGCCTGCCGCCGTGCCGGATAAACCGGCCGCGGCGGCGCCCGAAGCGAAAAAGGAGGAAGCCAAGCCCGCGCCGACGCCCAACAAGGGTGATGTCGCCTGGATGCTCACCTCCACGGCGCTCGTGCTCATGATGAGCGTGCCGGCGCTTGCGCTGTTCTACGGCGGGATGGTGAGATCGAAAAACGCACTTTCGATGCTGATGCAGGTGTTCGTGGTGTTCTCGCTGGTGACGGTGCTGTGGTGCATCTATGGCTACAGCATTGCCTTCACTGAAGGCAATGCCTACTTCGGCTACCTGGATCGTCTCTTCCTGAAGGGAACGTTCGATCCGGCGAAGGGCGAGTTCGCCATGGCCGCAACCTTCAGCAAAGGCGTCGTCATCCCGGAGCTGGTTTTCGTGGCGTTCCAGGCCACATTCGCGGCGATCACCTGCTGCCTGGTCCTCGGGGCGATTGCCGAGCGCGCCAAGTTCTCGGCGGTGCTGGCCTTCATCGTGCTGTGGTTTACGTTCAGCTACGCGCCGATCGCCCACATGGTCTGGTTCTGGATGGGCCCGGACGCCTACACCACCGCCAAGGTCGTCGATGAGATGAACAGCAAGGCCGGCCTCATCTGGCAATGGGGCGCGCTGGACTTTGCCGGCGGCACGGTCGTGCACATCAACTCGGGCGTCGCCGGTCTGGTCGGCGCGTATCTCATCGGCAAGCGCATCGGCTACGGGAAGGAAGCCATGCCGCCGCACAACCTCACGCTCACCATGATCGGCGCAGCGCTGCTGTGGACCGGCTGGTTCGGCTTCAACGCTGGTTCGGCGCTCGAGGCGAACGGTACCGCGGCACTGGCGTTCATCAACACGTACCTGGCGACGGCGTGTGCGGTGCTCTCCTGGATTGCCGGTGAGGCGATCTTCAAGGGCAAGCCCTCGATGCTCGGCGCAGCGTCGGGCGCGGTAGCCGGCCTCGTGGCGATCACTCCGGCTGCCGGCAACGTCGGCATCCCCGGCGCGTTCGTGATCGGTACCGCGGCGGGCCTCGTCTGCCTGTGGGGCGTAAGCGGCTTGAAGAAGCTGCTGGGTGCGGATGATTCACTCGATGTGTTCGGGGTCCACGCCATCGGCGGGATCCTCGGCGCGCTGCTCACGGGAGTGTTTAACGACCCGTCGCTTCTGGGGCCCGGGCTGGTCGAGGACTGGGTCACCGGCAAAGTCGGCTACCCGGGCATGGGCGCGCAGCTGTGGATCCAGTTCAAGGGTGTGATCACCACCTTCATCTGGTCCGGTGTGGTGGCCGCGATCGCTTACAAGGTGGTCGATCTGACGATCGGGCTGCGCGTGAGCGAGGAGGATGAGCGCGAGGGCCTCGACACCACCGCGCATGGCGAAGCCGCCTATCGCATGTAGGCGTCGCATCAGCCAAAAAGGGGCGCTGCGGCGCCCCTTTTTTATGTCGAGAGTTTTTCGAGCAAGGCGAGAAGCTGCGCCCGCTCGGCATCGTCGAGCCTTGCAGCGACGCGCCGCTCGTGCCGGGCGATGCGCCCGCGCAAGCGAGCCGCGAGCGAGCGCCCGGCGCGCGTGAGCCATAGCCTGTTGGTGCGCCGATCGGCGCCGCGACGGCGCTCGATCAGGCCGCGTTCCTCGAGTGAATCGACGACGCCGACCATGGTCGAGCGATCCAGACGCACCGCCTCGGCAAGGCGGCCCTGCGGCACGCCGGGATTCGCCTCGATCAAGAGCAGCATGCCGGCGCGTCCCGGCGAGAGCTCGCCGACCTGCGCGGCGAAATCGCGAAATACCGCCTGCTGGGCGAGACGCAGCCGGTAGCCGATGAGCTCGGGCAGGATGCCCGGTTTCAGTTCGCTGCGCGCGCGCTTCAATTTGTCCGGCTTCGAACGGGTTGGACCGATCGTACACGGAATAGAATTGCGGCTTTTCGAGGACCCGATGGCTTACGCGATTCCCCTATGGACGCCGCCCGCGCTGCCGGTTGCGGGCAGCGCCGAGCAATTTCCCGTCCGCCGCATCTTCTGCGTTGGGCGCAATTACGCCGAGCACCAAAAGGAGATGGGCGGCGACGGTCGTGAGACGCCGTTCTTCTTCCTGAAGAGCGAGTTCGCCCTCATCGTGCGCGGCGGCGAGGTGCACTACCCGGCAAAGACCTCCAACTATCACTACGAGACCGAGCTGGTCGTTGCGCTTCACAAAGGCGGGCGGCGCATCGACGTGAAGCGGGCCAACGACCACATCTTCGGCTACGCCGTGGGCCTGGACATGACGCGCCGCGACCTGCAGCAATGGGGCAAGGATCATGGACGGCCGTGGGACTTCGGCAAGAACTTCGACGAATCGGCACCCTGCAGCGAGCTGCATCCCGCATCGAAGATCGGCCATCCATCGAAGGGCGCGATCTGGCTACAGGTGAACGGCAAGCAGCGCCAGCGCGCCGATCTCGGCGACATGATCTGGTCGGTGCCCGAGCAGATCGCGTTCCTCTCCGAGCACTACACGCTTGAGCCGGGCGACATCATCTTCACGGGCACGCCCGCCGGCGTCGGTCCGGTGAAGCCGGGCGACGAGCTCCTTGCAGGCATCGATGGTGTGACCGAGCTCAAGGTGAAGATCTCGCCAGCGTTGTGAAGCTTTACACCTACTTCCGCAGCTCGGCCGCATTTCGGGTGCGCATCGCGCTCAACCTGAAAGGACTGAGGTACGAACCGGTGTTCGTGCATCTCGCCAAGGGCGAGCATCGGCAACCGGACTATGCGAAGGTCAATCCGCAGGCGCTGCTGCCGACGCTCGAGCTCGACGACGGCACGCGCCTAACGCAGTCGCTCGCCATCATGGAGTGGCTCGAGGAGAAGCATCCCGCGCCCGCCTTGCTGCCGAAGGACGCGCTGGCCCGCGCCCGCGTGCGCTCGCTCGCCTATCTCGTCGCCTGCGAGATCCACCCGCTCAATAACCTGCGGGTGCTGCAGCATTTGAAGCGTGCGCTTGGGCAGAGCCAGGAACAGATCGACAACTGGTACCGCCACTGGATCGGCGATGGGCTCGCCAAGCTGGAGGCCGATCTTGCGCGCCCGGGAACCGGAAAGTTCTGTCACGGCGATGCGCCGAGCCTGGCCGACTGCTGCTTGGTGCCGCAGATCTTCAACGCCAAGCGTTACAACAGCGAGCTCACACCCTATCCCGCAACCATGCGCGTGTTCGAGAACTGCATGAAGCTCGAAGCCTTCGACCGCGCGCAACCCGCCAAGCAGCCCGACGCCGAATGAAACCCGCGCAGACACGCTATCGCCGGCCCCATCCGGGCACCCAGCCCGATTACAACTACCCGCCTTATGCGTCGACGCAGAAACGCTGCCCGACGCAGCCGCTCGTGATCCCGCCGCAGACGCTTTCGGAGATCACGGGGCCGATATTCGGCACCGACGAGATCAAGGCAACGGACAATGACCTCACGCGCCAGCACAAGGGCGACCCGATCGGGGAGCGCATCATCGTCGCCGGACGCGTGCTGGATGAGAACGGCAGTGCAGTGCCGCACACGCTGGTCGAGGTCTGGCAAGCGAACGCCGCTGGCCGCTATCCGCACAAGACCGACCAGCACAACGCGCCGCTCGACCCCAACTTCTCCGGTGCTGGGCGCGCCATGACCGATGCGGAAGGCCGCTATCGCTTCATCACTATCCGACCCGGCGAATATCCTTGGCGCAACCACTACAACGCCTGGCGGCCGGCGCACATCCACTTTTCGCTCTTCGGCCCGGCGTTCCTGACGCGCATGGTGACCCAAATGTATTTCCCGGGGGACCCGCTGCTGCATTACGACCCGATGTACAACTGCATTGCGAATGAAGCGGCGCGTGCGCGCCTCGTCGGCGTGTTCGACTGGGAGAACACGCTCCCCGAGCAGGCGCTCGGCTACCGCTTCGACATCGTGCTGCGCGGACGCGAGGAGACGCCGATGGAGAAGATGCCGTGAGCCTCTACGCCACCGGCAACCAGACCGTCGGGCCCTATCTGCACATCGGGCTCAACTGGCTCGTCACTCCGGAGATCGCGCCGCGCGGCGTCGTCGGCGAGCGCTTCACCATCCAGGGCCGCCTCGTCGATGGCGACGGTGTCGGCGTGAACGACGGGCTGATCGAGATCTGGCAGGCCAACGCGCAGGGCAAATACGCGCATCCCGAGGACCGGCAGAAAAAGCCGCTCGAGAAGGGCTGGCGCGGCTTCGGGCGCGTGGCCACCGATGCTCGCGGCGGCTTTCGCTTCCGCACCATCAAGCCAGGTCCGGTACCGGGCCCGGACGGCGAGCCGCAGGCGCCGCATCTCGTGGTCGGCGTCTTCATGCGCGGCATGCTGAAGCACCTCGCCACGCGCCTGTACTTCCCCGACGAGCCGACGAACGCCAAAGATCCGATCTTGAAGCTGGTGCCGCCCGCCCGGCGAGGCACGCTCGTCGCCCGCCACAAAGGCAAAGGCGCGCTCGAGTGGAACGTCATCCTGCAGGGCAAGCAGGAGACCGTGTTCTTCGACTACTAGGGCGCGCGGAAGCGCGCCTTCAGTTCCTCGGGGATGGCCTCGCCCTTGAGCGGCGTGCCGGGCCCGTCGACGTAGCGTCCCCAGACCCGCGTTTCCTTTCCCTTGGCGAGCACCACGCCGTCGCTGCGCACGATGTCGTGCTCGACGGCGAACGATTTACCGCCGAAGCGTGTAATGCGCGAGCGCACCTCGCAGCGGTCGCCGTGCGCCGCCGGCGCCAGGAATTCGCACTGCGCCGACACCAGCGGCATCGCCATGTGCTCGTCGCGCATCCATTTGGGACCGTAGCCGGCGGCTTCGAACAGCGCCCAGCTCGCGGCGTCGATCCAGCGAAAGTAGGTCGGGTAGAAGATGATGCCCGCAGGATCGCAATCGCCCCAATGCACTTGGCACGGCAGCCGGCTGACGATCGAGTGGAACTCCGGCGCGGCGCTCATGGCGAGACGGCGATTATAAGGTGTGCGATTGACACATCGCGGGGGCGTGGGCAGACTCCCACTCTCCGCGCCGATTTGATGTTCAGCTTGCGGGCGCGTTACAAATTCCGCTAAAGAGACGCGTCGACCAGGCCCGTTTCTGCCGAAAGCTGAACGGGCTTTTCTGTTTGGAGCGTCCGTGTCCCTGACGTCGCATGCCGCCAAGCTCGAAGCGCTGCTCCGCAGCCGCATCCTGCTGCTCGACGGCGCCATGGGCACCATGATTCAGCGCGCGCGGCTCGCCGAGGAGGATTACCGGGGAGCGCGGTTTCGCGACTGGCAGCGCGAGCTGCGGGGGCACAACGATCTGCTGTCGCTCACGCAGCCGCGGCTGATCCGCGATATCCACGCGCAATACCTGCAGGCCGGCGCCGACATCATCGAGACCAACACCTTCAATTCCACCTCGGTGGCGCTTGCCGACTACGGCATGGAACGGCTCGCGCGTGAGCTGAACCGCGCGGCGGCCGAGCTCGCCGTCGATGCCGCGCGCGAGTGGCACGCGAAGACCCCGCAGCAGCCGCGCTTCGTCGCGGGCGTGCTTGGACCGACGAACAAGACCGCGTCGATCTCGCCGGACGTCAACGATCCGGGGTTTCGCGCCATTACCTTCGACGCGTTGGTGGCGGCGTATACCGAAGCGATCGAAGGCCTGCTCGAAGGCAGCGTCGATCTCTTGCTGGTCGAGACGGTGTTCGACACCTTGAATGCCAAGGCGGCGCTCTTCGCCATCGAGGAGACATTCGAGCGCCGCGCCTCGCGGCTGCCGGTGATCATCTCCGGCACCATCACCGATGCCTCCGGCCGCACGCTTTCAGGGCAGACGACCGAGGCCTTCTACAACTCGGTGCGACACACGCGTCCGCTCGCCGTCGGCCTCAACTGCGCGCTCGGGGCGAAGGAGCTGCGTCCCTACGTCGAGGAGCTCGCCAAGCTCGCCGAGAGCTTCACCTCCTGCCACCCGAACGCCGGCCTGCCCAATGCCTTCGGCGAATATGAAGACACGCCGGAGTCGATGGCGCGCCAGCTCGGCGAATGGGCGCGCAGCGGCTGGATCAACATCGCCGGCGGCTGCTGCGGCACGACCCCCGAGCACATCGCGGCGATCGCGCAATCGCTGCACGGCGTGGCGCCGCGCCAGCCCGCGGTGCGTCCGCCCGCGCTGCGACTCGCCGGCCTCGAGCCGCTCAACGTCGACGACCAATCGCTCTTACCGGATCGCGCGCGTTCGCGCGCCTAGTGCTCGCCGGCGACTATACCGGCGCGCTATCGGTCGCGCGCCAGCAAGTCGAGAACGGCGCCCAGGTGATCGACGTCAACATGGACGAGGCGATGCTCGACTCGGAGAAGGCGATGACCACCTTCCTGAGCCTGCTCGCGGTCGAGCCCGACATTGCGCGCGTGCCGCTGATGCTCGACAGCTCCAAGTGGAGCGTGATCGAGGCGGGGCTCAAATGCGTGCAGGGCAAGCCGATCGTCAACTCCATCTCGCTGAAGGAGGGCGAGGCGCCGTTCCTGCACCAGGCCAAGCTCGCGCGACGCTATGGCGCGGCCGTGGTGGTCATGGCCTTCGACGAGAAGGGCCAGGCCGATTCGCTCGACCGGCGCATCGCGG
>VBCP01000321.1 GCA_005888925.1 Betaproteobacteria bacterium
GCCACATGGACGCGCCGAATTCCTTGAACAGGATCCCGGTAGTGAACGCGCCGGCGGCGAGGAGTCCCGCGTGGCCGAGCGAGATCTGGCCCGCATAGCCGGTGAGCAGCATCAGCGCCACCGCGCCGATTGAAGCAAGCAGCACCTGGTTCGCGAGGTCGAGCCAGAGCGCATTCGCGAAAAAAGGGTAGGAAAGAAGGGCTATGGAAAAAATCGCAAACCAGGCCTTCTGCACGCGGGTATCGAGCAGCGCGAAGTCCTCGCTGTACCGGACGCGGAAGTAGCCGCTCATACGCGATCGAGCTGCTCGCGCGTGCCGAGCAGGCCCCATGGCCGCACCGCCAGCATGGCGAGCAGCACCACGAAAGGCACTACGTCGGAGAGCAGCGGGTCGACGTAATGAATGAGCAGCACTTCCGCGGCCGATACCACCAGCGAGCCGACCAGCGCGCCGGCCAGGCTGTCGAGGCCGCCCACCAGCGCCGCGGGAAACGCCTTGAGGCCGACGATCACCAGCGTGCCTTCGAGGCCGGCATCGCAGGCGATCAGCATCCCGGCCATGCCGCCGGTAAAGGTGGCAAGCCCCCAGGCGAGCGCGTAGACGCCGTGCAGCCCGATGCCGCGCTGCGCGGCAAGGAGCGGGTTCTGGCCTGCGGCGCGCATGCGGATCCCCCAGCGCGTGCCGCGCAGGAAGGCGAAGAGGGCGCCGTAGGTCAGCGCCGTGGCGAGTACGAGCGCAAGGCCGACTGCCGAGATGCGCGCGCTGCCGACGGCAAGCGAGGCATTGCTCCAGCCCAGATCGCGCAGCGGATGCTGCGTCTGCGTGCCGAAGACCAGGATCATCGCGCCGCGCAGAAGAATGCCGAGGGCAATCGTCGCCAGCACCGCGGCGAGCACCGATTCTCCCGTCATGCGCCACATCAGCGCGGCATACACCGCGACGCCGACCAGCAGCGCTAAGACGCCTGCCGCTGGGACCGCGAGCAGCGGATGCCCGTTGAAGAGCGACGCAGTCGCGTACAGCCCGTAGGCCCCGAGCATCATCAGCTCACCGTGGGCGAGCGACAGCACCCGGCTGACGCGGTAGATCAGGACATAGCCGCTGCAGATGAGCGCATAGATCGACGCCAGGACGACGATATTGACGGCCAGCTGCACCGTCTAGCGTTTCACGTCGATTGCCTGCCAGTCCTGTGCGCGCACGATCCGGTTGGAGGCCGGGTCCCAGCGCCATACCCGGTAGTACTGACGGGTGCGGAAGTGGTTGTCCTTGGTCCACTCGAGCGGCCCGCCGCGCAGCCCCCTGAGGTCCACCTTGAGGTGATTCATGGCGTTGACAACCTTCTCGGGAGTCGGCGGCCAGGCCGTGTTGCGCAGCGCCGTCTCGACCACCAGCCCGGCGACGAATCCCTCGGTCAGGTAGGACACCGGGTAGTCGAGCCTGGAGCGCGCCGCAATTGCCCGAATCTCGGCGTGCACCGGCAGGCTGTCCTCCATGAAGGCGTTGGTACCGATGACGTAGAACTCGCCGTCGCGGATGCGCGCCAGCTCTTCCTCGGCATTGAGGTGCGCCCAGGTGACGTAGCGGCCACTCCATCCCAGGCGCCGCATGGCTTCGAAAATGCGCACCTGCGAGACCCAGGGCGACCACGACCAGACCCAGTTGGGGTTCGCTTCCTTCAGCTTGGTGGCGAAGGGAGTGTAATCGGGCGCCGGCGGCGGCGAGATCTGCTTCTCGACTGGCGCCATGCCGAGCGTCTTCGACAACTCTTCTGCGTAGTCGATCTCGGCGCGGGCGATCGGGATCGCCATGGCCGCAAGGCCCAGCCGGACCGGCTCCCTGGAGTTCGATCTGACGAAAGCCAGGGCCGCCTGCGAATCGAGGTTGGCACCGAAGGCTGTCGAGCAGAACTGCAGCGGATCGGCCGGCGGATAGGTTTCTTTCGGGCAGACGGCGCCGGCGAAGAACAGCGGCACGCCGGCGCGTTTCGACTCCGCGATCATCGGCGCGTAAGTGGAGGAGAGGCTTACGTTCAACAGCATCGCCACCTTGTCCTGCGCCAGCAGCTGCTTGCTGTTGGTCGCAGCGCGCGAAGGCTGCGCCTGGTCGTCCAGTACCACGACGCGGACAGGCTTGCCGTTGACGCCACCCCGGCCGTTGACGTGCTCGAGGTAGGCCTTCATCGCCTCGACCACCGGCGCATAGTTGGGCGCCACCGGGCCAGTCATCGCCGCGGATACGCCGATCACGTACGCGTCCTGCGCCGACGCGGTGCCGCACGGCAGCAGAGCCGCGGCAACAGTGCAAACGATTTTTTTCATTCGCTGCCTCCTCCTGACTTAATTCAATATTCCCCCGGCGCCGGTGGCAACGAGGCGCTCTTCGCGGTCATCGTACATGGACTCGACGAGCTCCCTGAAACGCTCGAGCATCTGCGCGCGCTTGAGCTTCCGGGTCGGCGTCACCGGCTCGCCCTCTTCCTCGGGGTCGAGGACCTTCGGCAGAATGCGAAACGCCTTGATCTGCTCCACGCGCGAAAGCTCGGCGTTCGCGCGCTCCACTTCACCGGCGATGAGCTTTTGCACGGCGGCATGCTGCGCCAGGCTGGTAAAGCCGGTGTAGGCGACGTCGTGGTTGCGCGCCCAGTCGGCCACCGTGTCGTAGTCGATCTCGATCAGCGCGGTGATGTATCTGCGCGCGTGGCCCACCACCATGGCTTCGGCGACGTAAGGGCTCGCGCGCACGAGGTTTTCGATGTACGAGGGCGAGAGCGTCTTGCCGCCGGCGGTGACGATGAAGTCGCGCGCGCGGTCGACGAGCCGCAGCACGCCGTCGCGATACTCGCCGATGTCTCCGGTGCGCAGCCAGCCGTCCTCGCCCAGCACTTCGCGGGTCGCCTCGGGCTTGCCCCAATAGCCGGCGAACGCATGCTCGCCGCGCACCTGGATCTCGTCGTTTTCTCCCAGCTTCAGCTGCCAGCCGGGCGCCACGCTGCCGACGTTGCCTGGGCGCGGGAAAGGACCCTGCTGCCCGCTGATGATCGCGCCGGCTTCCTCGGTCTGGCCGTACATCTCGACCACGTTGACGCCCCAGATCTGCCAGAGCGCCATCGTCTCCGGCGGCAAGGGCGCGCCGCCCGAGATCACGAGCTCCGCCTGGTCCAGCCCGAGCTTTTCAAGCAGGTGGCGAAACACCAGCTGGACGGCAGCGGTGTAGAGAACCGAGCCATTTTTCTTTCCCTCCCAGCGCGCCTTCGCATGGCGCCGGCCGATACGCATGGCCGCCTCGTAGGCGACGCGCTTCGCCGCGCTCGTATTGCCAAGGCCTACCAGCGCCTGGGCTGCCAGCTTTTGCAGGTAGCGCGGCACGGTGAACAGCACGGTTGGCGCCACCTCGTACAGCGTTTGCGGCAAGTCCTCGACGTTCTCGCCGAAATGCGGCACCAGCTGCGTCAGGAGCGGCAGCGTGATCGCGATGTCGCGGCCGAGGATATGGCAGAGCGGCAGGTAGGCGACCGTGCGATGCCGCTGCGCGGCAAGCACCGGGTAGTGCTGCGCCACGTTGTTCGCTGCCGCGAGGTGCGTGCCGTGCGTCACCAGCGCGCCTTTCGGATTCCCCGTGGTGCCCGAGGTGTAGACGATGAAGGCTGGCGCCGCCGGATCGACCGCTTTGGCAAGCTCGTCAAAGGTACGGGAATCGGCTTGCCGGGCGAGCAGCTCATCGAACGAGGTGATTTGGGTCCGGTCGTAGCCGAACATCGCCGCGTCATCGATCACCACGATATGCCGCAGGGCGGGCAGCCGCTCGGCAATCGGCAGGATCTTGTCGACATACTCCTGGCCCTCGGCGACGAAGATGGCGGCACCGCCGTCGCGCATCTGGTACTCGACCTCGGCGCTCGATGCGGTGGGATAAAGACCATAGGTAATGCCGCCCGCGGCTTGCGCGCCAAGGTCGGCGATCAGCCATTCCTCGCAGGCGTCGCCCATGATGGCGACGCGCTCGCCGCGCTCGAGGCCGAGCGCCCTGAAGCCGAGGGCGCAGCGGGCGACGAGCGCCGCGTACTCGCGCCATGTCCGCTCTTCATACAGACCCAGCTTCTTCGCCCGGTAGGCGACGCCCTGCGGCTCGCGACGCGCGCGCTCGGCAAGAAGCAGGGGCGCGCTTTTGCTTTTCAGCATGCCGCGATTCTATGGCACGTTAGAATTCCGGCTCCCATGACGCCGCCTTTTCACGCCGATCACGTCGGCAGCCTGCTCCGTCCGAAAAAACTGCGCGAGGCATTCAGGCAGCACTCGGTGAGACAGATCCCCGAGGACGAGTTTCGCGCCGTGCAGGACGCAGCGATCCGCGATGTAGTGAAGCTGCAGGAGGATTGCGGGCTGCAGGTCGTGACCGACGGCGAGTTCCGCCGCATCTCGTACTGGGAGAAGTTCGTGCGGCTGACCTCCGGCCTGGTGGTGAAGGACGCGGTGTTCAAGTTCCACGACGAGCAGGGCCGCGAGAGCGAGTTCACCGCTCCCTACGTGGAAGGCAGGGTGACCCGCCGCGCCCCGATCACGCTGGATGAATTCCAGTTCGTGAAGAGAAATACTCGTTTGACCCCAAAAGTAACCATGCCCGCCCCTTCCACCATGCACTTCTACCGCTTCACCCAGTGGGGCGATCCGGCGGTTTACCGCGACGCTGAACAGTTCTTCGCCGAGCTCGGCAAGGTCTATCAGGCGGAGATCGCCGATCTCGCGGCCGCCGGATGCCGGTATGTGCAGCTCGACGAGGTCGCTGTCGCGATCCTGTGCGATCAGGCGGCGCGCCGGAAGGTGAAGGCTGCGGGCGCCGACGCTGACCGCCTGGTGGACCTCTATATAGACGCGATCAACCAGGCGGTGAAGAATCGCCCGCCGCAGATGACCATCGGCGTGCATGTGTGCCGCGGCAATTACAAGGGCATGTACCTGTCGGAGGGTGGCTACGACTCGGTGGCGGAGAAGTTCTTCGGCCGCAGCAACGTGAACCACTTCCTGCTCGAATTCGACACGCCGCGCGCCGGCGGCTTCGCGCCGCTGCGCTTAGTTCCCAAGGACAAGGGCGTGGTCTTGGGACTGGTGAGCTCCAAGACGCCTCAGCTGGAGAACATCAATTCGCTAAGGCAAAGAACGGATGAAGCCGCCACGTACATCGATGCCGCGCGCCTGGCGATCAGTCCCCAGTGCGGATTCGCGAGCACCATGGGCGGAAACCCGGTGACCGAGGCCGACGAGCGGGCGAAGCTGCGGCTGTGCGTCGACGCAGCGAAGGCCATCTGGGGCTGAATGAAGATTCTCGTAGCAGGAGCGGGCCCGGCCGGGCTTTATTTCTCCTACCTCGCCAAGCGCCAGCACCCCGGCTGGCAGATCCGCGTCGTCGAGCAGAACCCGGCCGATTCCACCTTCGGCTTCGGCGTGGTGTTCTCGGACCGCGCGCTCGAGTTCCTGCGCGAGGACGACGCCGAGATCTACGAGCGCATCACGCCGCAGATGGAGATGTGGACCGACCTGGTGGTCGCGCACCGCGGCACCCCGGTGCGCATCGACGGCATCGGCTTCGCCGCGATCGGACGGCTGAAATTCCTGCAGTTGCTGCAGAGGCAGCTGGCGAGTGTCGGAATCGCCCCGGAATACAACCGGACCCTTGCAAAAAAAGAAGAATTGCTAGGCTATGCCCTCGTTGTCGCCGCCGACGGGGTCAATTCGTTCGTGCGGCGCGCGCACGGCGACGCGTTCGGCACCAGCGTGAGGAATCTCACCAACAAGTTCGGCTGGTTCGGCACCACCCGGCGCTTCGAGACCCTGACGCAGACCTTCGTCGAGAACGAGGATGGCAGCTTCAACGCTCACCACTACCGGCACGCGCCGGCGATGAGCACCTTCGTGGTCGAGTGCGATGCCCGAACGTGGGAACGCGCCGGATTCGCCTCCATGAACGAAGCCGAGACATTGAAGCATTGTGAAACCGTGTTCGCGCAGACCCTGGGAGGGCACCGTCTCGTGTCGAACAAGTCGGTGTGGCGCAACTTCCCGAACCTGCGCAACGCCCGGTGGTCGTCGGGAAACGTGGTATTGATAGGCGACGCGTTGCGCACGGCGCATTTCTCGATCGGCTCGGGCACACGCCTCGCTATGGAGGACGCTATCGCGCTCGCGAAGGCCCTGGGAACTGAAGCTGATATTGACAAAGCGTTGAAAAGCTTCGAAGCGGCGCGCCGCCCGATCGTGGAGAAGCTGGTCGCTGCCGCCGATGCGAGCGCGCAGTGGTACGAGCGCTTCGCCGAGCACATGCGGCTCGCGCCGCGGGATTTTGCCTGGAGCTATCGCGAGCGGTTGCGCCAGGTAGCGCCGAAGTTCGTAGGAGAGAATTGAATGCTGTTTCCAACGACGCTGGTGGGAAGTTATCCCCAGCCGGAGTGGCTGATCGACCGGGAAAAGCTCGCCGGGCGCTTTCCGCCCCGCGTGCGCGCGAAGGAGCTGTGGCGGGTCCCCGAGCCCCATCTCGCCGAGGCGCAGGACGACGCCACGCTGCTCGCCATCCGCGCGCAGGAGCGGGCCGGCCTCGACATCATCACCGACGGCGAGATCCGGCGCGAAAGCTATTCCAACCGCTTCGCCACCGCGCTCGAAGGCATCGATATCGACCATCCCGGCACTGCGCTCGACCGCTCGGGCCATCCCAATCCGGTGCCGCGCATCGTCGGCAGGATTCGCCGCAAGCACCCGGTTGAGGTCGACGATCTGAAGTTCCTTAAAAGGCACACCAACAGACAGGTAAAAATTACGGTTCCCGGCCCCTTCACTATGTCGCAGCAGGCGCAGAACGACTTCTACAAGTCGGCGGAGGAAGCGGCGATGGATTACGCGGCCGCCGTAAACGAGGAGATTCGGGACCTGTTTGCCGCAGGCGCCGATATCGTGCAGATCGACGAGCCGTACATGCAGGCGCGCCCGGAGAAGGCGCGCGAATACGGGCTGAAGGCGCTGAACCGCGCGCTCGAGGGCGTCAAGGGAACCACCGCCGTGCACATCTGCTTCGGCTACGCGGCGATCATCCACTCGCGGCCCTCGGGCTATTCCTTCCTTCCCGAGCTCGCCGGCTGCTCCTGCTCGCAGGTCTCGATCGAGACCGCGCAGTCGAACCTGGACACCGCGGTGCTCGAAAAGCTGCGCGACAAGAAGATCATGGTCGGCTGCATCGATCTCTCGGACATGACGGTCGAGACGCCGCAGAAAGTCGCCGAGCGAGTAAAAAGAGCGCTTAAGCATGTAAAACCCGAGGACGTCATCATGGCGCCGGACTGCGGAATGAAATACCTGCCGCGCGAAGTCGCTTTCGGGAAGATGAAGGCCATGGTAGAGGGGGCAAAAATCCTACGCACGGAGGTGGTATGAAGCGATATGTGGTGGTTGCGGCGGTGAGCATCGCGTTCGCAGGTTGCGCAGACATGCAGCGACCCAGCGGCCGCCCCCTCGAGAGCATGGAGACGGGCGTCCTCGTCGGCGCCGGCGTTGGCGCCGTCCTGGGCGCAGTGGCCTATCACCAGAACCGCACCAAGGGCGCGCTCATCGGCGCCGTCGGCGGCGGCCTTGCCGGCGCGGCGGTCGGCTCCTACATGGACAGCCAGAAGCGCGACCTGGAAAAAAACCTCGGCCAGGAGATCCAGTCCGGCGAGGCGCGCGTCGAGAAGCTGCCCAACGATGTGGTGCGGATCACCATGACCAGCCACACCGCGTTCGACACGGACTCGGTGAACATCAAGCCCGCTTTCCACAGCACGCTGGACAAGCTCGCCGACGTGGTGGTGCGCTATGGCAAGACCTCGCTGACGATCGTCGGACACACCGACAACGTGGGCTCGAACCAGTACAACCAGAAGCTCTCGGAGCGGCGCGCCGTGTCGGTGGCGCAGTACTTCGAGTCCAGGCGCGTCAGCCCGTTGCGGCTCG
>VBCP01000319.1:0-309 GCA_005888925.1 Betaproteobacteria bacterium
GCTGTTATTGGAAAAACTGGTCAAGGCGGGCGGCGCCATCGAGCCGTCGCTCGCCACCGGCTACGTGGTGCCGTTCGATCCGGAGTGGTTCAAGCTGATCGCGCTCGAGCTGCTCGACGAGGCGGGCGTGCAGTTCGTGTTCCACGCCTTTGCCAGCGGCGTGCTGGGCACGCGGCGCGTCGAAGGCGCCGTGTTCGAAACCAAATCGGGACCGCTCGCCATCCGCGCGCGCGTCACCATTGATTGCAGCGGCGACGGCGACGTCGCGGTGCAGGCCGGCGCGCCTTCGGAGGTGGGCCGCGCCGACGG
>VBCP01000319.1:317-1609 GCA_005888925.1 Betaproteobacteria bacterium
GAACTTCGAGGCCTACGTCACCAAGAATCCGAAGCAGTGGCGCGGCGTGCACGGCCTGTGGGATCTCGTGCGCGAGGCGACGCAGGCGGGACAGCTGCGCCTGCCGCGCGAGGACATTCTCTTCTTCGCGACCCCGCACGAAGAGGAAGTCAGCGTCAACAGCACGCGCGTGACCCGTGTACTGGGAACCGACGTGTGGGATCTCAGCTTCGCGGAGTGGACGAGCCGCCGGCAGATGCGCCAGATCGCCGAATTCCTGCGCCGCTACGTGCCGGGCTTCGAGCAGTCGTACGTCGCGCAGAGCGGCGTGCAGGTGGGGGTGCGCGAGACGCGGCGCGTGCTCGGCGACTACCAGCTCACCGCCGACGATGTGCTCGCGGCGCGCAAGTTCGACGATGCGATCGCGCGCGGCGCCTATCCGATCGACATCCACAGTCCGACCGGCAGCGGCACGGTGCTCAAGCGCCTGCCGCCCGGCGAGGCCTACGACATTCCGCTGCGCTCGCTGATGCCGCGCTCCACCGAGGGCCTGATCGTCGCGGGCCGCTGCATCTCCGGCACGCACGAAGCGCATTCCTCGTATCGCGTGATGCCGATCGTCATGGCGACCGGCCAGGCGGCGGGTGCGTGCGCGGCGCTCGCCGCGCGCCGCGGCGTCATGCCGCGCGAGGTCGCGGTGGGCGAGGTGCAGCGCGAGCTCGTGCGCCAGGGCGCGAGCCTGCGGCCCGATCTGCTGCGCGCAAAAGAGGCTGCGGCGTAAGGTTTTGTCAGTTGTAGTTGAAAAGGCGATATGTCCATCGCGGCGCCTTGGCTACCATGCCGCTCGCGCGAATGGAGAACCAGCCCCCCGGGGAGCAGGAGCTGCGCGTCATCACGGACACCATGCCGGTGGCCGCGCTGCGCTGCGATCGCGATAGCCGCTTCCTCTGGGTGAATCCGACGTACGCGAAATGGGCGGGACGCCCGGCGCGCGACATCATCGGCCTGCGGATCATCGACATCATGGGCTCGCGCGCGATGCGCGAGATCCAGCCGTTCGTCGAGCGCATCGTCGCCGGCGAGCAGGTCGCGTACGAGCGCCTGGTCGAGCTGCCCGGGCTCGGCCGCCGCTGGGTGAAATGGGCCTACACGCCGACCCACGACGCCGCGGGGCGCGTCGACGGCTGGGTGGCCACCGGCATGGACATCCACGCGGCAAAGGAAGCCGACCGCAGGAAGGACGAGTTCCTCGCCACGCTCGCGCACGAGCTGCGCGGGCCGCTCGCGCCGATCCGCAACGCGGTGGCGATCCT
>VBCP01000318.1:0-1516 GCA_005888925.1 Betaproteobacteria bacterium
ATGCGCGGCCACGGCTTCGCCGCCGCGGCGCGCTCGCTGATCGACGTCGTGCGCCTGTCGGTCTACCTGCCGCGCAACGCGCGCGTGCAATTCAAGGCGATGCAGCTCGGCGAGCTCAAGCCCTTGAGCGCGGGCGAGATCCAGGCGCGCGCCGCCGGCACCGGCTACAAGCCGCAATCGCCGGAGACGCAGCGCGCCTGGCAGTACTGGGCGCAGCGCGCCGGCTGCGGTGACCTGCTAAAGGGCTAGGGGCAATAGAACGAGTTGTAGGGAAACCCAGGCGCCTGCTGGAACTGCGCCGCTTGCTCTTGCGGTATCACCGGCCCCGTGCCGGCGCAGGACGCCAGGCCCACGAGCAAGATTGCTGCCATCAGTCTGATCGGATGCATCGCGTTCTCCTTGTCTGACCTGAGAACGCGCGCCGAGCCCGCTTCATTCCATTTTCTAAGCACGCAGCGCACGCCGCCGCTCGGGTCGGGCACGTCGCCCTTGCGGCGCGGGATCAGGTGCACGTGGACGTGCATGCGCGACTGGCCCGCGGCTTTGCCCACATTAACGCCGATGTTGTAGCCGTCGGGCGAATGCTCCGCGCCTATCAGCTGGCGGCTGCGATTGAGGAGCTCGAGGACCGCGGCCTGCTCAGCAGCGCTCATCTCGAAAAAGTCGGCCACGTGCCGGCGCGGCACGACGATGACGTGGCCGGGCGCGAGCGAGTTGCTGTCATAGCGCGCGTAGGCGGCGGCGTTCTCCGCCACCACGCGCGCCGGGACGCAAAGCTCGCAGTCCACTTAGAAACGAATACCGGCCTTCAGGCTGTACGCCGTGCTGTGCCCGGTGCGGTCGAGCTCGGCGTTCATGTTGAAGAGCAGCAGCTTGAAACCCGTGCCGATGAAGAACTTGTTCAGCGCGAAGTCTTCCTTGCTCAGGTTCGCCACGTGCGGCTCGCTCGTGATCCAGGTCCGGCCGACGCCGACGTACGGCGTGAGCATGGCGAAGCCTTTGGAGGCCGAGAGGTCCAGGCCCTTGGTGCTCATGTCGAGCTGGTCGACGCCGGTGAGCTTGGTGTAGGTGCCGCGCACGCCGACCGCGGGTGCGGCGATGCCGCCCTTGATGAACGCCCAGCGCGCCTCGCCGCCCCAGAGCGCGATGTCGCTTCCCGGAACTTTCGAGTACATCAGGCCGACGTCGAAGCCGAGCGGCAAGCCCTTGTTCGCGCGCAGCGTGGGGATGGGAATGTACGACGGCACGCTGCTGGAGCTCGCGCGGCTGAGCGCGTCCTTGTTCGCGACTTTCGACATCGTGAGGGAAAGGCCGACGTCGAAGCCGGTGACGCCGAGCGGCTCGGTCGGCGTCTGCGGGTGATAGCTCAGCGCCGCGCCGACATCCTCGGACAGCAGCCGGAAATCTCTCTGGCCAACGGCCTGCAGCCGGTCGATGTCGAACGCCCACGCGGGCGCGGCAGCGAGCAAGAGGAGCGTCCAGGCCAGGCTTTTCATGCTTCTTGATTTCATAGTCT
>VBCP01000318.1:1549-4289 GCA_005888925.1 Betaproteobacteria bacterium
GGGCGCGGGCTGCGCAATCGTTTCGCCCATCAGGTAGGCTTTGATCAGCGACGGATGCACGTAGTACTTGCGGCACACTGCGCGCGTATTGCCCAGGCGCTCGGCCACCGCGTCGATCGCGCCCACGACATTGCGGTCGGCCTCGCGTCGGCTCGCCGCCGGCCCGCGCCGGCGCAGCTCCACCGCGGCGAGCATGGTGCCGCCCCAGGTGCGGAAATCCTTTGCCGTCATCTCGCGGCCCGAGAGCTCGCGCACATAGTCGTTCACGTCGTCGGATGATACGAGGTGGCGCCGGCCGGAGGCATCAAGATACTGGAACAGCTCCTGCCCCGGCAGGTCGCGGCAGCGCTGGATGATGCGTGCAAGCCTGGGGTCAGCCACCGCGATGGTGTGCTCGACGCCGCTCTTGCCGCGGAAGCTGAAGCGCAGCACCGAGCCGTCGATCTTGAGATGGCGCCGGCGCAGCGTGGTCAGCCCGTACGAGCGGTTCTCGCGCATGTACTCGTCGTTGCCGACGCGGATCAGCGTCTTGTCGAGCAGCATCACCACGGTCGCCAGGAGCTGCTTGCGGCCGAGATCCACCGAGCGCAGGTCGCGCTCGATGCGCTCGCGCAGGCGCGGCAGCACCTCGCTGAATTCCAGCATGCGGCGGAACTTCGAGCGATCGCGCGCCTCGCGGTACTGCGGGTGGTAGCGGTACTGCTTGCGCCCGCGCGCGTCGGATCCGGTCGCCTGGATGTGGCCCTCGGGATCCGGGCAGATCCACACCTCGGTCCACGCCGGCGGGATGGCCAGACGGTTCAAGCGCTGCCGCACGCTGGCGTCCGTGACGCGGGCGCCGTTCGGCGCGAAATACGCCCAGCCGGTTCCGACGCGCTTGCGGCGGATGCCGCGTACCCCGTCGGTGACATAGCGCAGCCCGGCGTGCGTCGCCGCCCTGCGGTAGCCCACCTCTCGCGGCATCAGGCGCGGCACACGAACATGTAGTTCTGCGGCCGCGGCGTGTCGAGGACCTCGATGCGGCCGAAGCCGGCCTCGCGCAGCATCTGCCGCGCCGTCTGCTCGCCCCACACCGTGCCGAGGCCCTTGCCGCCCAGCGCGAGCGACACCGGCATGCAATGCATCAGGCTGGTGCCGTAATAGAGCGGCGCGAACGGATTGCCCATGTTCTCTTCCACACGGCTCGAGAACTTGAAGTCGATCATCAGGAAGGTGCCGCCGGCGGCGAGCGCGCGGCGCACGCCGTGCAGCACGGCGTCCGGGTCCTTCTGGTCGTGGATCGCATCGAACGCGGTGACGAGATCGAACTGCGGCTGCGCCGGCAGCTCGGCGACGTCGAGCATCTCGAACCTCGCGTTCGCGAGGCTCATCTCGCGCGCTTCCTTGCGCGCCGCCTCGATCGCGTCCTCGCCGATGTCGTAGCCCGCGAAGCGCGATTCCGGGAAGCGCCGCGCGAGGATATTCACCGCGTGCCCGGTGCCGCAGCCCACATCGAGCACGCCGATGCCGCGCTCGAGCGCCTCGGTAAGGCCCGGCACGGCGCCGATGAAGCCGGGAATGAGCATCTGGTCGTAGATGCGCCGCCAGACGTCGTCCATGCACTGCGTGAACACCGGGCGATAGGCGGAATAGGGGATGCCGCCGCCCTCGCGGAAGCAGGCCTTGAGCTTGGCGAGGTGGCTGCCGAAGTGCTCGATGATCTTGGCGTGCGGCGAGAGGTTCTGCGCCGACTGCCCGGTGAGGAGCGCCGCATGCTCCTCGGGCAGCTCGTAGCGGCGCGACGCGGCGTCGTAGCGATAGATGCCGCCGGTGGCCATGGCGCCCAGCCACTCGCGCACATAGCGCTCCTTCAACCCGGCGCGCTTCGCGAGCTGCTCGCTCGTCGCCGGCCCGGCGCGCGAGGCCTCGAACAGGCCCGTGTCGTAGCCGAT
Organism: Betaproteobacteria bacterium; assembly: GCA_005888925.1. GTDB lineage: Bacteria > Pseudomonadota > Gammaproteobacteria > Burkholderiales > SG8-39 > SCGC-AG-212-J23. The sequence continues at coordinate 3,481 of VBCP01000318.1, forward strand.
CTCGATCAGCTTGGTGAGCATGCTGCCGGTGAACAAACCAAGCAGCTTGGCGGCAAAGGTCATTCGGCGACGATCCCCGCCTCGCGGATGAGGCGCGTCCATTTGTCGATCTCGCGCGCGACCAGCGCCTCGGACTCGGCCGCCGAGAGGCGCAAGGGCTGCGCACCGCGCTTCTCGAGCATCGCGGCCATCTCCGGCGTCGCCATGACGCGCTCGAAATCGGCGCGCAGCCGCGCCACGATCGGCGCAGGCGTGCCCTTGCGCACGAAATAGCCCGCCCAGGATTCCATCTCGAAATCGAGCACGCCGGTCTCGCGCACCGTCGGCACCTCGGGGTGATACGCGAGCCGCGCCGGCCCCGACACGGCTACGGGCCGCACGCGGCCCGCGTCGAGCTGCGCGCGCGCGGTGGAGGACGCGTCGCAGAAGAGATCGACCCGCCCCGGAATCAGGTCCTGGTAGACGGCCTGGGCGCCTTTGTACGGCACATGCGTGACAGAGACGCCCGACAGGTGCCACAGCAGCGCGCCGCAGATGTGCTGGCCGGTGCCGTTGCCGGCGGAGGCGTAGGTGAGCTTCGCCGGATTGGCGCGCGCATAGCCGACGATCTCGCCGAGCGTGCGCGCCGGCAGGTCGTTGCGCGCGACTAGCGTGTACGCGAAGGTCGCGGCGAGACCGACCGGCACGAAGTCCGCCTTCGGGTCGTAGGGCAGCTTGCGATAGAGGCCGTTGCTGAGCGCGAGGTTCGCCGAGGCGCCGAGGAGCAGCGTATAGCCGTCGGGCTCCGACTTCGCGACGAGCTCGGTACC
>VBCP01000322.1 GCA_005888925.1 Betaproteobacteria bacterium
GAGCTCGACTTCGAGGCGAACCTGCCGATCGTGCGCGCCTGCGTGCGCCACAAGAAGCGCCTGGTGTTCCCCTCCACCTCCGAGGTCTACGGCATGTCGCCCGACCGGCAGTTCGACCCGGAGAGCTCGCCGCTGGTCTACGGGCCGATCAACAAGCAGCGCTGGATCTACGCCTGCTCGAAGCAGCTCATGGACCGCGTGATCTGGGCCTACGGCGAGAAGGAGGGCCTTGACTTCACGCTGTTCCGCCCGTTCAACTGGATCGGCTCCGGCCTCGACTCGCTCGCCACGCCGAAGGAAGGCAGCTCGCGCGTGGTGACGCAGTTCTTCGGCCACATCGTGCGCGGCGAGAAGATCCATCTGGTCGACGGCGGCCGGCAGAAGCGCGCCTTCACCTACATCGACGACGGCATCGACGCGCTGATGGCGATCATCGCCAACAAGGCGGGCATCGCCTCGCGCAAGATCTTCAACATCGGCAACCCGAGGAACAATATCTCGGTGCGCGAGCTCGCCGAGAGCATGGTGAAGCTGGCCCTCGACTATCCCGAGTACCGCGCGGCGGCGCGCAAGGTGCGCATCATCAAGACTACCGCCGAGCGCTACTACGGCCGCGGCTATCAGGACGTGCAGAACCGCGTGCCGAAGATCGACAACACCATGCGCGAGCTGCGCTGGCGCCCGCGGGTCGGGATGAAGGACGCGCTGCGGCGCATCTACGACGCTTACCGCACCGACGTCGCCGAGGCCCGCCACCTGGTGAAGTGAAGCTCGGGGTAAAAATCGACGTCGACACGCTGCGCGGCACCCAGGAAGGCGTGCCGCGCCTCGTGGAGCTGCTGAAGAAGCACGGCGCCGGCGCGACCTTCCTCTTCAGCCTCGGCCCGGATCACACCGGGCGCGCGCTGCGGCGCATGTTCCGCCCCGGGTTCTTCTCCAAGGTGAGCCGCACGTCTGTGCTCGAGCACTACGGCGTGCGCACTCTGCTCTACGGCACCTTGCTGCCGGGCCCGGACATCGGCCTGCGCTGCAAGGACGTGATGCGGGCAACCCGCGACGCCGGCTTCGAGGTCGGCGTGCATTGCTGGGACCACGTGCGCTGGCAGGATTTCGTCGCGCACAAAGACGCCGCGTGGACCCAGCATGAGATGGAGCTGGCGTGCGAGCGCTTCGAATCGGTGTTTGGTGAAATACCAGGAACCTGGGGCGCGGCCGGCTGGCAGACCAACGTGCACGCGGCGCGCTTCGAGGAGCGCTTCGCCTACGCCTCCGACACGCGCGGCAGATGCCCGTTCCTGCCAGTGTGGAACGGCCAGGCCGTGGGCTGCCCGCAAGTGCCGACGACGCTGCCGACGCTGGACGAGCTCATCGGGCTGCATGACGATCCGGTGCAGCACCTGCTGCAGCTAAGCAGTGATGGCGACCATGTCTTCACGGCGCACGCCGAGCTCGAAGGCGGCAAGCTGGCGGGCATGTTCGAGACGCTGCTCGCCGGGTGGAAAAAACGGGGCTACGAGCTGGTGAGCACGGACAAGATCCCGCTCGGCCGGCTGCCAAGGCACGAAGTGATCTACGGCGAGGTACCGGGACGCTCCGGCACGCTCGCGCTCCAAGGAAAGGAAGTCACGCCATGACTACGCTGTCGCTCTTCCCGGGCTTTGAACGCAGGCGGATCAAGACGAGCGGCGCGATGATCAACCTCGTCATCGGCGGCGACGGACCGCCGCTGCTCCTGCTGCACGGCAATCCGCAGACGCACGTGATGTGGCACAAGGTGGCGCCTTCGCTCGCGCGCGACTACACCGTGGTATGCGCCGATCTGCGCGGTTATGGCGATTCGTCCAAGCCGCGCGGCCTGCCGGGCCATGCAAACTACTCGAAGCGCGCCATGGCGCTCGACATGGCCGAGGCAATGGAGTCGCTCGGCTATCTCGGCTTTCACGTCGTCGGCCATGACCGCGGCGGCCGCGTCGCGCACCGCCTGGCGCGCGACTTCGGCAGACGCGTGCGATCGCTCACCGTGCTGGACATCTCGCCCACCTTGAAGATGTACCAGAACACCACCATGCAGTTCGCAAAAGCCTATTGGCACTGGTTCTTCCTCATCCAGGAGGAGCCGCTTCCCGAGACGCTGCTGCAGGGCCACGGCCCATGGTGGATCGTGCGGCGCCTGGGACGCGGTAAGTCCGGCCTCAAGCACTTCCACCGTGAAGCGATCATGGATTACACGCGCGCCTTCCGCGATCCGCGCACGGTGCACGCCATCTGCGAGGACTATCGCGCCGCCGCCACCATCGACCTGATGCACGACAAGCAGGACTTGCGCAGGAAGCTGCGCATGCCGGTGCTCGCCCTGTGGGCGAAGCATGGCGTGGTGGAGGTGTTGTTCAACTGCCTGCGGGACTGGCGTGAGGTGGCTGAGGACGTGCGCGGCAAGGCGCTCAACTGCGGACATTTCCTCGCCGAGGAGAAACCCCGCGAAGTGCTGGTGGAGCTGCGGCGCTTCCTCGCGCCGCGGACTTAGTTAGACCTCAATCTCTTCCGGCGTGAGCGTGACTATCTTGCCGTCGCGCCAGATCACTACGGATTGACCTAGGGCCTTATGGCGTCTGAGGGCAGCTGTAACGGCTTTGTTGACTGCGCGCAGGATCCGCTCC
>VBCP01000323.1 GCA_005888925.1 Betaproteobacteria bacterium
GGAGGTAGCGCAATAGCACCGGCTCGTCGATCACCGAGCCGCGCGCGATGTTGACGACGTAGCCCTGCGGCCCGAGCGCATCCAGCACCTTCGCGTTGACCAGCTTGTTCGTCTCCGGCCCGCCTGGCGTCACCACGAGCAGCACGTCGCAGTTCTTGGCGAGGGTCACCGGGTCGGGATCGTAGGGGTGCGGCACGTCCTTGCGGTTGCGGTTGTGGTAGCGGATCTTCATGCCGCAGGCCGCCGCACGCTTGGCGATCGCCTCGCCGATGCGCCCGAGGCCGAGGATGCCGAGGGTCTTTGCGCCGGCGTCGGTGGTGAGCGGGTAGGGCCCGCGCGAGGCCCAGTTGCCGCCGCGCAGGTACTGCTCGGCCTGGGGAAACTTGCGCACGGTGTTGAGGATGAGCGCGAGCGCCGTGTCGGCGACCGCTTCGTTCAGGACATCGGGCGTATTGGTGACGATGATGCGGCGCTTCCTGGCATCGTCCAGGTTGATCGCATCGACGCCGACGCCGAAGTTCGAGATGATTTCGAGCTTCGGCAGCGCGTCCATGAACTTGCCGTCGACCGGCATCGGCCCGAAGGTCGCGACGCCGCGCACCGCGGGTGCATGCTGCTTGAGGAACGCCGCGCGATCCGGCGCATCGGCCAGCAGGTGGGCAGTGAACTCGGCCTGCAGCGTCGTCATGGTGCCGGCGTGGCCGCGGGCGGTGATGATGATCTCGGGTTTCATGTTCTCTTGAATTTGGCGGCGAGCGCCTCGGCGCCGCGCGCCAGGATGCCGACGTCGGCGCCGACCGCGACAAAGAGCGCGCCGCAATCGAGCCAATGGCGCGCGTCTTCTTCGCTGGGCGTGAGGATGCCGGGGGCTTTTCCCGCCTTGCGGATGCGGCGAATGGCGTCGTCGATGACCGGTTTCACTTTGGGATTGGCGATCTCGCCGGTGTGGCCGAGCGAGGCATGCAAGTCCGCCGGTCCGATGAACACGCCGTCCACGGCCTCTATTCCGCAGATCGCTCCGATGTTGTCCAATCCTGCCTGCGTTTCGACCTGCACGAGAAGGCAAATTTCCTCGTGCGCGCGCCGTGCGTAGTCCTTGATGCGGCCGAAGCGCGTGGCGCGCGTGGTACCGGCGACGCCGCGTACGCCCTTGGGCGGATAGCGCGTGAATGACACCGCCGCATTCGCTTCCTCTGCGCTCGATACATAGGGCACGAGCAGCGATTGCGCGCCGACGTCCAGCACGCGCTTGATCGTCACCATATCGTTCCACGGCACGCGCACCACCGGGTGCGTGCCGTAGGGCGCGGCGGCTTGCAGCTGGGCGAGCAGGCTCTCGAGATCGTTCGGCGAGTGTTCCATGTCGAGCAGCAGCCAGTCGAAGCCGGCGCCCGCGATGACCTCCACGCTGTAGTTCGACGAGAGGCTCGACCATAAGCCGATCTGTGCGCGTCCGGCCTTGAGCGCGTGCTTGAATGCATTGCGCGGCAGCTCCATCACGCTAGTGGATCTCGGGCTCGGGAATCGGCGCCGTACCCTCGAGGAAATCGAAGTCGCAGCCCTCGTCCGCTTGGCGGATATGGCGCGAAAAGATGGCGCCGTAGCCGCGCGCGAACTTCTGCTCCGGCTGGCGCCAGGCGCTCTTCCGGCGTGCCAGCTCGGCGGCATCCACCTTGAGGTTGAGCTCGCGCTTGTCGACATCGAGCTCGATCAGATCGCCGCTTTTCACCAGCCCGAGCGGCCCGCCGATGAAGGACTCCGGCGCCACGTGCAGCACGCAGGTGCCGTAGCTCGTGCCGCTCATGCGAGCGTCGGATATCCGCACCATGTCGCGCACCCCCTGCTTGAGGAGCTTCTTCGGCACGGGCAGCATGCCCCACTCGGGCATCCCCGGACCGCCGAGCGGGCCGGAGTTGCGCAGCACCAACACCGAGTCGGCATCGACGGCCAAGTCATCGCGGTCGATGCGCGCGGCCATGTCGTTGTAATCCTCGAACACGACCGCCCTGCCGACGTGCTTGAGGAGCTTCGGTGTCGCGGCGGCCGCCTTGATCACCGCACCGTTCGGCGCGAGGTTGCCACGCAGCACCACCAGCCCGCCGGCTTCCTTCAACGGGTTCTTTCTCTTCCTGATGACATCTTCATTGAAGATGCGCGAGCCCTCGAGGTTTTCGCCCAGGGTTTTTCCGTTGACCGTGCGGCAGTCCAGATGCAGCAGGTCTTTCAGTTCCGAAAGGAGCGCGCGCAAGCCGCCGGCGTAGTAGAAGTCCTCCATCAGGTACTTGTCGCCGGAGGGCCGCACGTTGGCGAGGAGCGGCGTCTTCGCCGAGTACTCGTTGTACCGTTCGAGCGGCAGCTTGATTCCCGCCCGGCCTGCCATGGCGACGAGGTGAATCAGCGCATTGGTCGATCCGCCCATCGCCATCAGCGTCACGATGCCGTTATCAAACGACTCCTTCGTCAGGATGTCGCGCGGCTTGAGATCCTCCCACACCATCTCCACGGCGCGCTTGCCGCAGAGCGTCGCCATCTTGGCGTGGTTCGAGTCCGGCGCCGGAATCGAGGATGCACCCGGCAGCGCGAGACCGAGCGCCTCGGTGAGGGACATCATGGTCGCGGCGGTGCCCATGGTCATGCAGGTGCCCGGAGACCGCGCGATGCCGTCCTCGATCTCCTGCCAGTCGCGCTCGGTGATGTTGCCGGCGCGTAGCTCCGCCCAGTACTTCCAGGTATCGGAGCCCGATCCCAGCGTGTTTTCCCGCCAGTGGCCGGTGAGCATCGGCCCGGCCGGCATGTAGATCGCCGGCAGGTTCATGCTGATCGCCCCCATGACCAGAGCGGGGGTGGTCTTGTCGCAGCCGCCCATCAGCACCGCGCCGTCGGCGGGATAGGAGCGCAGCAGCTCCTCGGTCTCCATGGCGAGGAAGTTGCGGT
>VBCP01000037.1 GCA_005888925.1 Betaproteobacteria bacterium
CCGAGGAGGAGCCGCTCTCACCCGCGTACGAGAGCCTGTATGCGCCGGGCGCGGTGGCGAGCGTGCCGATGTCGATTCGAGCGCTCTCGCGCCTGCTGGAATACGCGCTCGCGCTGTCGGCGTGGAAGCAGGCGGGCGGGACGCGCTGGGCGCTGCGCGTGAATCCGTCGAGCGGGAATCTGCATCCCACCGAGGGCTACGTGCTGATCGGCGGGATCGCGGAGCTGGGCGAAACGCCGGGCCTCTTCCACTACGCGCCGGCAGAGCATGGTCTGGAGCGGCGCGCCGGTTGCCCGCCGGCGCTGTTCGGGCGGCTGATGCGCGGATTCCCGCCGCAGGCGTTCCTGGTGGGCCTGTCGTCGGTCTACTGGCGCGAGGCGTGGAAGTACGGCGAGCGCGCCTTCCGCTACTGCCAGCACGACGCCGGCCATGCGATCGGCGCGCTGCGCATCGCGGCGGCGACGCTCGGCTGGTCGGCGCGGGTGCTGGACGATGTTGCGGACGCGACCCTCGAAGCGCTGCTCGGCCTCGACCGGGACGCCGACTTCGAGGGCGCCGAGCGGGAAAGCGCGGAGCTCGTGATGGCGGTGTGGCCGGGAAAGGTTGCACCAAATAATTCGAATCTTGAGCTGGAGGCGGTGCGCGAGCTCGCGAGGCAGCGCTGGTACGGGAAGGCGAACCGGCTGAGCCCGGAGGACCCGGTGCCCTGGGAGATCATCGATACCGTCTCGGCGGCGTCGCGAAAGCCGTGATTTCTGCCGGACAAATCATTCACTCGCGGCGAAGCCTTCTCGCCTGTGACGGCAAGACTTCGATCCCGGCAGAGCGCTTCTACCTGATGCTCGAGCGCGTGATGCCAATGCCCTGGGACGCGATTCCGTGGGAGCCGTCGATTCACTTCGGCCTGTTCGTGCATCGCGTGGAAGGGATCGATCCGGGCCTGTACGCGCTCGCGCGCGACCCGGCGAAGGTGGAGAAGCTCAAGGCAAGCATGCACTCACACTTCGTCTGGCAGACGCCGCCGGGCTGCCCCGAGGGCCTGCCGCTCTATCTGCTCGAGCGCGGCAACGCGAGGCAGCTCGCGACGCAGGTGAGCTGCCGCCAGGACATCGCCGGCGAGGGCGCGTTCTCGCTCGGCATGCTCGCCGAGTACGAGCCTCTTCTGGGAGGCGGGCGCGATCGGGCAGGTGCTGTACCTCGAGGCGGAGGCGGCCGGCGTGCGCGCGACCGGCATCGGCTGCTTCTTCGACGACCCGGTGCACCGGGTCTTCGGCTTCAGGGACCTCGCCTTCCAGTCGCTGTATCACTTCACCGTCGGCGGCCCGGTCGACGATCCGCGCCTCACCACCCTGCCGCCCTACGGCGCGCGATTCGAGGGGCGCAAAGGCGCGATGGACCTGCCTTAGTGAACAATCCCTAGGTCACTGGCAAGCTTTTTGTAGAGCTCGTACTGCTCGCGTACGAATTGCTCGGTTTCGGCGGGAGAGCGGATCGCGGCGATGCCCCCGAGCCTCGCGTTTCCGAGCTGCCATTCGGGATCCTTGGCTAGCCTGGCGAAAACCTCGACCCACTTGTCGACGACTTCCTTCGGCAGCCCGGGCGGCCCCATGAGGGCGGTCCAGCCGACGATCTTGTTCATCTCCGCGTAGCCCACTTCGGCTGCGTTTGGCACGTCCGGCAATTCTGCCAATCGCGTTGGAGTGACGAGCACCGCGCGCAGAGCATTGGCCTTCACCTGCGGGATGACCGTGGGCGCGTTGTTGCAGGCGAACTGCACCTGGCCGGCCAGCACGGCAGTGGTTACCTCGCTGCCACCCTTGTAGTGAATGCCGACGGCATGATCCTTGGTCAGCCCGGCGAGCGTCATCAAGTATTGCGCCGCCATGTTCTGGCTGGTGCCTATGCCCGACGTGGAGAAATTGATCTTGCCGGGGTTATTGCGCATCTCGCCGAGCAGCTCGGCCGCCGTCCTGAACGGCGAATCGCTGCGCACGAAGCAGATGTACGGATTGATCTCGATGAGCGAGAGCATCGTGAACTCGTTCCACTTGTACTGCAGCTTGGATTCCAGGGCTGGAAGGATGGCATGCGTTGCAATGCGCGCCAGGAGCAGCGTGTAGCCGTCGGGCGCGGCGTTCTTCACGGCCATGGTGGCGATGGCTCCGGAAGCGCCGGTGCGGTTGACCGGGACGATCGCCACATTGTTGAGATACTTGGAGGCGTGCTGCGCGACGTTGCGTCCTGAAAGGTCGGAGTCGCCTCCGGCAGCGAACGGAATCACGAAGGTGATCGGCTTGGACGGATAGCCCTGCGGCAGCGCGCTGCAGGCATACGTTGCGACGAAGGCTAGGAGGATTCGTTTCATGGCTGCTATTCTCCCCGCGTGCATTATGAACCGATCATCGGCCCGGGCGTGTGGTACGGGCGCCAGCTCGGCAAGCGCGATGATTGGATCCGGCATCTCAACGCCGCGGAGCTGGAAGAGATCGCCGAGGCGGTGCGCGCCTACCGCGCGCGCGGAGCAGCGCTCTCGGAGATTTCGCCGGCAACTTTCCCGCTGCCCGCGCTTGGCCCTGTGCTGCGCGCCGTGCTCGCCGAGTTGCTCGATGGCCGCGGCTTTATCATGCTGCGCGGGCTGCCTGTGGAGCGCTGGGCAAGCGACGAGCAGGCCATCGCCTGCATGGGAATCGGCTCGTGGCTTGGGAGGCCGCGCCCGCAAAATGCCAAGGGTCACCTCCTCGGGCATGTGAAGGACCTCGGGCTCGACATCCGGGATTCGAATGTCCGCTACTACCAGACCAATCGACGGCTCGAATATCACACCGACTCGGTGGACATCGTGGGCCTTCTGTGCCTGAAGACGGCGAAGTCGGGCGGCGAGAGCTACCTCGCGAGCTCCATCACGCTCTATAACGAGATGCTCGCCCGTCGCAAGGACCTGCTGCCGGCGCTGTTCGAGCCGTTTCCCACCGACCGGCGCGGCGAAGTGCCCGAGGGTATGAAGCCCTGGTTCGACATCCCGATCTACCACTGGTACGCCGAAAAGCTGTCCTGTATCTATGTTCGCCAATACATCGAATCGGCGCAGAAGCTTTTCCCCGAGGCGAGAAGGCTCACGCGCGCGCAGATCGCGGCCATGGACCTGCTCGACGACCTGTGCAACGACCCGGCGATCCATCTCTCGATGGATTTCCGCCCGGGCGACATCCAGCTCCTGCACAACCACCAGATTCTTCACTCGCGCGCCGATTTCGAGAACTGGCCGGAGCCCGAGCGGCATCGTCACCTTCTCCGGCTGTGGCTGGCGCCGATCGAGGCGCGGCCGCTTCCGCAGGTGTATGCGCCGCGCTACGGCGGCATCGTGCCAGGCGAACGAGGCGGAATCATGCTCGAAGGGACCAAGACCACGGTTCCGCTCCGGGCGGAATGATTCTATGCGGCAGCGGCCTGTCCGCTGCGATTCGGGCCACAAAGTGATGCAGCCCGGTCCCCGCGCGCCCCAGCGCGGTGCCGTTTCTCGCGCGCGCGGCGACGATCTCAGAGGGAGACGCGGCTGGCACGCGATTTGCGAAACAGAACATGGTGCACGTCCTCGTCGTAGACGAATCGCCGGAGCGCGCCGAAATCCTGCGCGACGGCCTGCGGCGCGCGGGCCATGAAGTCACGGCCTCGCTCAGCTCGCCGCTCGCGCTGCTGAAGACGATCGAGGAGCTGCAGCCCGAGGTCATCGTCATCGACACCGAGTCGCCGAGCCGCGACGTGCTCGAGCACCTGGTGATGGTGAGCCGGCACACGCCGCGGCCGGTGGTGATGTTCGCGACCGACGGCGCCCCGGAGAAGATCCGCGAAGCGGTGCGCGCCGGCGTCTCCGCCTACGTGGTCGACGGGCTCGATCCGGCGCGCGTGAAGACCATCGTCGACGTGGCGGTGGCGCACTTCGAGGATTTTCAGAACTTGCGCGAGCAGCTCGCGCAGGCGAATCTCAGGCTCTCGGAGCGCAAGCTGGTGGAGCGGGCGAAAGGCGTCCTCATGAAGACCCGGGGACTCGATGAGGAGGCCGCCTACAGCCTGCTGCGCAAATTCGCGATGGACCGCAAGCTGAAGTTGAGCGAAGCCGCCCGGCAAGTCATCGATGCTGCCGATCTTCTCGGTGCATAGCCGGCCCATTGTGCACCGCAACAGTGCAGCTGTGGCCGAGGTGTTTTTCTAGAAGGCTGATTCTCTTAGCGAACCTGAATGGCATAGAGCTTGCGAAGTACAGGTTGAAACGGGCGCAAAGACGCGCCCGCATACGAACAAAGGCGTTCGGCCGGTCCGAAAGGACGCAGGGGGCCAACGCCTTTTTTATTTGGCCGGGGAGAACGTGGATGAGTCTGGACCGAAGGGATTTTCTGAAGCAGGCCGGCGCCGCCGGATTGGCAAGCATGGTTCCTGAAGCCGTGCGGGTGGGCGCGTGGGCCGGCGGCTCGGACGCGCCCGAGAAGAAGGAAGTGAGGATCGGCTTCATCCCGCTCACCGACTGCTCCTCCGTGGTGATGGCGGCGGTGAACGAGTTCGACAGGAAGTACGGCATCAAGATCATTCCATCGAAGGAAGCGTCCTGGGCGGCGGTGCGCGACAAGCTGGTGAACGGCGAGCTCGACGCGGCGCACGTGCTCTACGGCCTCGTCTACGGCGTGCAGATGGGCCTGGGCGGGCCGAAGAAGGACATGAGCATCCTCATGAACCTGAATCACAACGGACAGGCTTTCACGCTGTCCAGAAAGCTGTACGACTGTGGCGTTACCGACGCTCCTTCCCTGAAAAAATTGATCGACAGGGAAAAAGGCGAGTACAGCTTCGCCCAGACCTTCCCCACCGGCACGCACGCGATGTGGATCTACTACTGGCTTGCGGCGCACGGCATCCACCCCGTCGAGGACGTCAAGACGATCGTCGTGCCGCCGCCGCAGATGGTGGCCAACATGCGGGTCGGCAACATGGACGGCTTCTGCGTCGGGGAGCCGTGGAACTACCGCGCGATCATGGACAGGATCGGCTTTACCGCGAATACGACGCAGGAGCTGTGGAAGGACCACCCGGAGAAGACGCTCGGCTGCACCGCCGAATTCGTCGAGAAGCACC
>VBCP01000038.1 GCA_005888925.1 Betaproteobacteria bacterium
ACGGCAGGGACGCGAAGAAGTACGCCGGCACCTTCAGGATCAGGGTGGCGTGAATGACGGCGCTCGCCGCTGTTCCGGTGAGGGCTAGCTTCGAAGCCCAAGCGCCCGACTGGCTGCTGGACGCTCTGGCCTGCCTGGTCGGCCTCGCAGCGTTCGTCGCGCTCTGGGCGCTGATCGCGAGATACGGCGGCCGCATTCCCGACCCCGCCACCGTAGGGAGCGCGGCGGCGAAGATCTTCGCCCATCCCTTCTACAGCAAGGGGCCGAACGACCAGGGAATCGGCTGGAACGTGCTCTCCTCGCTGCGGCGCGTGGGGATCGGCTTCGGCCTAGCGGCGCTGGCCGGAATCCCACTGGGCTTCATGATCGGGCGCTGGCGGTTTCTCTCGGGCATGGCGGCGCCGATCATCGCGCTTCTCAAGCCGGTCTCGCCGCTCGCCTGGCTGCCGATCGGATTGCTCGTCTTCAAGGCGGCGAACCCGGCGGCGATCTACGCGATCTTCGTCTGCAGCCTGTGGCCGATGATCGTGAACACGGCGGTGGGCGTGCGGCAGGTTCCGCAGGATTACCTGAACGTGGCGCGCGTGCTGAACCTCTCCGAGTGGAAGGTCTTCACCAGGATCCTGTTTCCCGCGGTGCTGCCGTACATGATCACCGGCGTGCGGCTGTCGATAGGCGTCGCGTGGCTGGTGATCGTCGCCGCCGAAATGCTCACCGGCGGCGTCGGCATCGGATTCTGGGTGTGGGACGAGTGGAACAACCTCAAGGTCGAGCACATCATCATCGCGATCTTCACCATCGGCATCGTCGGCCTGCTGCTCGAGCAGTCGCTGGTGCTGCTCGCCAGGCGTTTCTCGTACGCCTAGGAGTACAGCCGTGGACCCCAACAAGTACCTGAGCGTCGAGTCGGTCGGCAAGACCTTCGAGACCAGGAAAGGCGATTTCGTCGCGCTTGCGGGGATCGATCTCGCGCTCAGGAAAGGCGAGTTCGTCACCCTGATCGGACATTCCGGGTGCGGCAAGAGCACGCTGCTCAACCTCGTGGCGGGGCTGCTCGAGCCCAGCGAGGGGACGATCATCCTCGCCGAGCGCGAAGTCGCCGGCCCGGGCCCCGACCGCGGCGTGGTGTTCCAGAATCACTCGCTGCTGCCGTGGCTGACCTGCTTCGACAATGTACATCTGGCGGTTGAACGGGTTTTTCAGGAACCGAAATCCCTGCTGAAGAAAAGGACTCACGCAGCGCTCGAGCTCGTGGGCCTTTCTCACGCCGAGCACAAGTACCCGCACGAGATCTCCGGCGGCATGAAGCAGCGCGTCGGAATCGCCCGCGCCCTCGCCATCGAGCCGAAGGTCCTCCTGCTGGACGAGCCGTTCGGCGCTCTGGACGCGCTGACCCGCGCCACGCTGCAGGACGAGCTGATACGCATCGTCGAGAAGACCGGCGCCACGGCGCTGATGGTGACGCACGACGTCGACGAGGCGGTGCTGCTCTCCGACCGCGTGGTGATGATGACCAACGGGCCGGCGGCGCGCATCGGCGAGGTGCTGCAGGTCACGCTGCCGCGGCCGCGCGAGCGCCTCGCGCTCGCGCACGACGCGCGCTTCATGGACCTGCGCGCCGCGGTGCTCGAGTTCCTGTACCAGAAGCAGGCGCACAAGGCCAGGCTCAAGGTCGCCTGATGGCCAAGGTCTTCCTCATTGGAGCGGGGCCGGGCGATCCCGAGCTGATGACGCTCAAGGCCGCGCGCGCTCTGCGCGCGGCGGACGTCGTCCTGGTCGACGAGCTCGTCCACCGCGGCTGCCTCGCGCATGCGCGCCCGGGCGCGCGAATCATCGAGGTCGGAAAGCGCGGCGGAAGCCAGTCCACGCCTCAGGTTTTTATTGAAAAAATGATGCTAAAAATCGTAGACGCTGGCCAGACGGTCGCTCGCCTGAAAGGCGGCGACCCGTTCGTGTTCGGCCGCGGCGGCGAAGAGATGCAGGCGCTGCTGGAGGCGGGCGTCGAGGTCGAAGTCATTCCGGGGATCACCGCCGGCATCGGCGTTCCGGCCGCGCTCGGCATCCCGGTTACGCACCGCGAGATCGCGTGCGGCGTCACATTCGTCACTGGCCGCACCAGGGATGGCCGGGAGCCGAACTGGGAAGCGCTCGCCCGCTCGGGAACGACGCTGGTCGTCTACATGGGGTTGCGCCGCCTGGAGCAGATCGCTTCCCGATTGGGAAAAGCAGGGCTGCCCGAAGCGACACCCGCCTGTGCAATAGAGAACGGCACGCTCAGGACACAGCGCGAGATCGTGTCGACGCTGGCCGGATTGCCGGCCGCCGCGGCTCGGGCGCGCCTGGCGAGTCCCGCGATCATCGTGGTCGGGGAGGTGGTGCGTTTCGCCAGGGCCTCGGCGCTCGAGCCGAAGGCGAGGGCCGCATGAGAGTCGTCGTCATCGGCAACGGCATGGTGGGCCAGCGCTTCCTCGAGCAGCTGGTCGCGCGCAGCCGGGATCTCGAGATCACGGCTTTCTGCGAGGAGCCGCGGCCCGCGTACGACCGCGTGCAGCTGACGAGCTTCTTCTCCGGCAAGACCGCCACCGATCTAAGCCTGGTGTCGAAAGGCTTTTTTCAAGAATCGAAAATGACCCTGCGCTTGAACGACAGCGTTCTTGCCATTGACGCGGAGCGGAAAGTAGTGCGCTCGGCGCGCTATCGCGAGGTGCCTTACGACAAGCTCGTGCTCGCCACCGGCTCCTATCCGTTCGTGCCGCCGGTGTCCGGCAGGGACCGGCGCGATTGCTTCGTCTACCGCACGATCGAGGACCTCGAGGTCATTGCGGCCACCGCCGCGCGCGCCAGGGTTGGCGCGGTCATCGGCGGCGGGCTGCTCGGGCTGGAGGCCGCCAAAGCGCTCAAGGACCTCGGCCTCGAGACCCACATCGTGGAATTCGCGCCGCGCCTGATGGCGGCGCAGCTCGACGATTCCGCCGGCCGGCTCCTGCGGCGCAAGATCGAGGCGCTGGGCGCCAGGGTCCACCTGCAGAAGAACACCAGGGAAATCGTCGACGGCGGGACGCGCCGCCACAAGCTGATCTTCGTCGATGGCACCAGCCTCGAAACCGACCTGATCGTGTTCTCCGCGGGAATCCGCCCGCGCGACGAGCTGGCCCGCGCGGCCGGCCTGGCCGTGGGCGAGCGCGGCGGCATCCAGATCAACTCCCATTGCCAGACCACCAATCCCGATGTCTACGCGGTCGGCGAATGCGCGCTGTGGGAAGGGCGCATCTTCGGGCTGGTGGCGCCGGGCTACCAGATGGCCGAAGTCGCGGCGCGCCATCTAGTGGGCGAAGGCAACGTGCAGTTCCTCGGCGCGGATATGAGCACCAGGCTCAAGCTGATGGATGTGGACGTCGCCTCGATCGGCGACGCGCACGCGAGCACGCCAGATGCGGTGAGCTATGTCTATACCGATGAGGTCATCTATAAAAAACTCATAGTCTCCGGCGACCGGAAGTACCTGCTGGGCGCGATCCTGGTGGGCGATGCGTCCGACTACGGCACGCTGCTGCAGATGGCGCTGAATCCGCTGCCGCTGCCCGGCCACCCCGAGGAATTGATTCTTCCTGCACGGTCCTCTTCAAAAAAAAGCGTTGGCATCGATCTGCTGCCGGACGCGGCTCTCGTGTGTTCGTGCAACAGCGTGACCAAAGGAGCGATATGCGCGGCGATCGCTGAAGGTTGCAATTCTTTAGGTTCCTTAAAAAAGAACACCAAGGCAGCTACGGGCTGCGGCGGCTGCGGGCCGCTGGCGAAGCAGATCCTCGATGCAGAGCTGAAAAAGCGCGGCTTCGCGGTGAACAACCACCTATGCGAGCACTTCGCCTACTCGCGCCAGGAATTGTTTCATTTGATAAAAGTTAATGGCATGAAAACCTTTGACGCCGTCATCGCCAAGCACGGCAAGGGCAGGGGCTGCGACCTCTGCAAGCCGGCGGTCGCTTCGATCCTCGCCTCGTGCTGGAACGAGATGATCCTGAAGCCCAGGCACGCCCCGCTGCAGGACACCAACGACCATTTCCTCGCCAACCTGCAGAAGGACGGCAGCTACTCGATCGTGCCGCGGGTCCCGGGCGGCGAGATCACGCCGCAGAAGCTGATCGTCCTGGGCGAGGTGGCGAAGAAGTTCGGCCTGTACAGCAAGATCACCGGGGCGCAGCGCATCGACCTGTTCGGCGCGCGCGTCGAGCAGCTGCCGCTCATCTGGAAGGACCTGGTGGACGCGGGCTTCGAGTCCGGCCATGCGTACGGAAAAGCGCTGCGCACGGTGAAGTCATGCGTGGGCAGCACCTGGTGCCGCTACGGCGTGCAGGACTCGGTGTCGATGGCGATCGCGCTCGAGAACCGCTACCGCGGCATCCGCTCGCCGCACAAGCTGAAGATGGCGGTCTCGGGCTGCACGCGCGAGTGCGCCGAGGCGCAGGGCAAGGACGTGGGCGTCATCGCCACCGAGAAGGGCTGGAACCTTTACGTCTGCGGCAACGGCGGCATGAAGCCGAGACATGCCGATCTGCTTGCAAAACGCACCAGCGTGTGGCTGGAGAACCTGGAGGGCGGCATCGACTACGTGCGCAAGGTGGTGTGCGAGGACTCGCTGGGCATCGGCGCCGAGCTCGAGGCGGACATCCAGAAGCTGGTCGAAAGCTACGAGTGCGAGTGGAAGAAGGCGATCAACGACCCGGAGGTGATGAAGCGCTTCCGCCATTTCGTGAACAGCGACGAGCCCGATCGCAACGTCATCTTCGTCGCCGAGCGCGGCCAGATCCGTCCCGCCCGCCCTGCGGAGCGGGAAGCTGAAGTTGCATAAGATCTGCCGCCTCGACGACATCGTGCCCAATACCGGCGTGTGCGCGCTCGTGGGCGGCGAGCAGGTGGCGCTCTTCCGGCTGGACGACGACAGCGTCTATGCCGTCGGCAACCACTATCCCTTCTCCGGCGCCAACGTCCTATCGCGCGGAATCGTCGGCGACATCAGGGGCGAGCTGGTCGTCGCCTCGCCGGTATACAAGCAGCACTTCAGCCTGGTCTCGGGCCGCTGCATCGAGGACAGCTCGGTGCGGATTGCGGTGTACGCCGCGAGAGTTGACGGGGGCTTCGTCCTGGTCGAGCCGCGGCGCGAGATCGCCACGCTGTGCGGCTATTGCGGCGTTGGCTGCGGGGTACTCGCTTCTGTCTCCAACAATGAAATTATTTCGGTAAGAGGCGACCCTGCCCATCCGGCGAACCTCGGCCGGCTGTGCAGCAAGGGCCTGTCGCTGCACAAAGCCGATCCTTCGTTCCGCGCGCTGTATCCCGAAATAGGCGGCGAGCGCAAATCCTGGGACGAGGCGCTGGATTTCGTAGCAGATAAATTCTCAAGAACGATTTCCCTTCATGGGCCGGATGCGGTGGCCTTCTATGTCTCGGGCCAGTTTCTCACCGAGGACTACTACGTCTTCAACAAGCTCGCCAAGGGCCTGATCGGCACCAACAACATCGACACGAATTCGCGCCTGTGCATGGCCTCGGCGGTGGCCGGCTACAAGCGCTCGCTGGGAGCGGACGCGCCGCCCGCGTGCTACGAGGACGTCGATCTCGCCCAGTGCATCTTCATTGCCGGAAGCAACATGGCCTGGGCGCATCCTGTGCTGTACAGGCGAATCGAACAGGCCAGGCCCAGGAACCTGGTCGTCGTCGACCCGCGCAAGACCGAGACCGCGCGCGCAGCGACGCTGCATCTGCAGATCACGCCCGGCAGCGATGTCGCGCTTTTCAACGGCATGCTGCACATCATGCTGGCGGAGGGCTGGTGCGACCTGGCGTACATCCGCGCGCATACCGAGGGCTTCGACGCCGTCCGGGAAACCGTCAGGGAGTTCCCGCCGGAGGCGGCAGCCGCCGCTTGCGGAATTCCCGGGAAGGACCTGTTCGAGGCGGCGAAGCTGTTTGCAACTTCGCAGGCCACCCTTTCCCTCTACTGCCAGGGGCTCAACCAGTCCTCGAGCGGGACGGCCAAGAATGCCGCCCTCATCAACCTGCACCTGGCGAGCGGGCAGATCGGCAGGCCGGGCGCCGGGCCCTTCAGCCTTACCGGCCAGCCCAATGCCATGGGCGGGCGGGAGGTGGGCGCAATGGCAACCCTGCTTTCCGCGCACAGAGACCTGGGCAGCGAAAAAGACAGGAAGGACATTGCGCGGTTGTGGGGCGTGGACGAAGTCCCTGCCAGGCCGGGCAAGCCGGCGGTCGAGATGTTCGAGGCGCTGCGCGCAGGAGAGATCAAGAGCGTCTGGATCGCCTGCACGAACCCGGCCCAGTCGCTCCCCGACCAGAAGCTTGTGCACGAGGCGCTGGAGCGGGCCGAGCTCGTGGTGGTGCAGGACGCCTACCGGAATACCGAGACGTCGGCGTATGCGGATGTGTTTCTGCCCGCTGCCGGGTGGGGCGAGAAGGAGGGCACGATGACGAACTCCGAGCGCCGCATCTCGCGCGTGCGCGCCGCGGTGCCGCCTCCGGGAGAGGCGAGGCAGGACTGGAGGATCGCGGTCGATTTCTCAAAGAAACTGTTCCCGGGGAAATTGAACTACCAAGGCCCTGAAGAGATCTTCAACGAACACCGGGAAACGACGCGCGGGCGCGACCTGGACATCACCGGCCTGTCCTATGCGCTGCTGGACTCGCGCGGCCCGCAACAATGGCCCTTTCCCGAAAAATCGAATTCAGGCCTGAAGAGGCTCTACGAGGACGGGGTGTTCCCCACGCCTTCGGGCCGCGCGCGCTTCGTGCCGACTCCATGCAAGCCTGTGGCCGAGGAAGCGGACGAGCGCTATCCGTTGCGCCTCACCACCGGTCGCCTGCGCGACCAGTGGCACAGCATGAGCTGCACCGGGACCATCGCGGGCCTCTTCGCGCACGAGCCGCAGCCGCGGCTGATGGTTCACCCCGATGATCTGTCGCGGCTCGGGCTGAAGAAAGCCGAGCTGCTCAAGGTCGCTTCCCGCCGCGGACATGTGTACGTGGAGGCCGACGCCGATCCGGACGGGCTGCGCGGCGTCGTTTTCCTGGCCATGCATTGGGGCGCCCGGTTCCTCGGCGGCGAGGGCCGGCGCGGCGTGAACGAGCTCACGATCGGCGCGCTCGATCCATCCTCGCGGCAGCCGGAGCTCAAGCACTGCGCCGTGCGGGTCGAAGCCGCGCAACTGCCGTGGCGCCTCGTCGCGTTCGGGCATGCGCAGAACCCTTCCTCCCTGGTGGAAGAGCTGGCCTCGGTCATGAGCGCTGCGCCTTATGCGACCCGCACGCTCATCGGCCGCGACCGGACGGGAGTGCGCCTGTGCCTGGCGGCAAAGGAAGCGCTGGGCGAGGACGTGCTGCGCCGCATCGATACGGCTTTCGGCCTCGACGTGGCCGACACGCTGCGCTATGAGGACAGCAGGCGGCAGATCGCCCGCCGCGTATTGCTCGACGGCGGCACGCTGCGCGCGGTGCGGCTGTCAGGAGACACCCGCTCCGAACCCTGGCTGAAGGATCTCTGGGAGCGCGGCGTGGCGGTCGCTGAGCTGCGGCGCCATCTCCTGCTTCCGCTGGAGACGCCGCCCGGGCTGCCGGTGCCGCGGGGGCGCATCCTCTGCAACTGCTTCGACGTCGCCGAAAGCGAGATCGACGCCTTCCTGGCAACCTCGAACTCCATCGCGGAACTGCAGGCTCGCCTGAAGTGCGGCACCAACTGCGGCTCCTGCCTGCCGGAGCTCAGGCGTAAAAGTCTGTGCGACATCGGGCGTTCGCCATAGCGGCCGGCGCGCCGCGCGCGTACGTTCGACAGCGTGCGCACAGCGCGGAGGTGTCACATGAGAACGAATATGCGTTTGCTCGTCGCGGGGTTGATCTTGATGACCGCGTGCGTGGCGCGCGCGCAGGATCTTGCCAGGCCGATGGTGCTGGTGGCTTCGCCGGACCTGGCGGGGCCTTACAGCCACACGGCGTTGATCGTGGTGCCGATGGGCGACAAGCACATCGGGTTCATTCTCAACCGCGCGACCGAATCCAGGCTTGCGACCCTGTTTCCCGAGCACGCGCCTTCCGCAAAGGTCACCGATCCGCTCTTTTACGGCGGCCCCGAGGGGGCGGGCGCCGTCTTCGCGCTGCTGCGGCGGGATCCGGGGCAGCCGTCGATCCGCCTGTTCGACGATCTCTTCGTGACCGGCAACGGCAAGAACATCGACCGCGTCATCGAGCAGACGCCGAACGACGCACGCTACTTCGCCGGGTTCGTCGGCTGGACGGCGGGCGAGCTCGCGAAGGAGATCGAGGGCGGCTACTGGTACGTGGGCGCCCCGGACGCGGCGCTGGTGTTCCACAAGAACACCGGCGCGATGTGGGAGGAGCTGGTGACGCGGCTCGGCAACGGGCACGCGGCCCGCAAGGGCCTGCAAGCGATCTGACCCCGCGCCTCCGGTTTATTTGATGCCCGCCTGCATGAACGATTGCATGAATTGCCTTTGAAACAATAGAAATGCCAGAAGTAACGGCGCGACGGCCATCAGCGTGCCGGCGCTGAT
>VBCP01000325.1:0-4231 GCA_005888925.1 Betaproteobacteria bacterium
AGCCGCCCACGTACGAGACACCCGACTGCAGGAGCGCCTTGGTCACGGCGAGGATCGCCTCGCCGTGGAAGGTCTCGCCTTCGCCAAGCTTGAGCTTTTCGACTTCCTGCTTGAAGGATCTTTCCATTACACGAGCACCTTAGGCAGCCAGACGGCGACCGCCGGAATAAAGAACACGAGCGCGAGGAGCAAAAGGCTCATCACGATGTAAGGCAGCACCGCCTGGAAAATGTGCCCCATGCGCACCTGCGGCGGTGCGACGCCCTTCATGGTCATGAGGAGCAGGCCGTGCGGCGGCAACAGCAGGCCGAGCTGCATGCAGATCAGGAACATGACGCCGAACCACACCGGATCGACGCCGTATTTCGCCACCAGCGGCATGTAGATCGGCAGGGTGATCATCATCATGCTGACCTGCTCGACGAACAGACCCAGGAAGATGAGCAGCACCATCATGGCCGCGATCACCGCGAGCGGCGAAAGTCCCATCCCGGCGATCAGCTCCACCAGGCCATTGCTCGCTCCCGAGAACGACAGGATCTGCGAGAAGGTCGTCGCGCCGACGATGATGAACAGGATCATTCCCGAGATCGCCGCCGTGCCGCGCAGGGACTGCAGCAAATTGTGGAAGGTGAGCGCGCGATAGCAGAGCGCGAACCCCATGGTGAAGAGCGCGCCGATCGCCGCCGACTCGGTCGGCGTCGCCCAGCCGAAGGACATCGACGCCACCACCACCACGAAGATCGACACCAGCGGCACCACATACTGGAAAAACGGCCGCAGCTTGGCCCAGCCGTGGTACTCGGTGAACGTGCTCGCCGGCGCGAGCGCCGGATTCAGCTTGACCCGCACGATGATGTAGATCACGAACGCGACGCTGAGGATCAGCCCGGGCACCACGCCGCCGATGAGAAGTTTGGAGATGGAGATGCCCGACAGGCTGCCGAGCAGCACCGTGAGCGCGGAGGGCGGGATCAGCATGTCGACCGCGCCGATCGCCATCAGCGGCCCGGTCGCCATGGTCGGGTGATAGCCGCGCGCGAGCATCACCGGCAGCATCAGGCTGCCGAGCATCGCGGTCGTGGCGATCGTCGAGCCGGAGATGGCCGAGAACACCGTACCCGCGACCACCGCGACCACCGCGAGCCGTCCCGGCACCTGCCGGATGAGCCGTTCCACGCCGTCGATCACCTTCACCGCGAGCCCGGTGTGGAACAGCAGCTCGCCCATCAGAATGAAGAGCGGAATCGGCGTGAGCGAGAAGCTCGCCACCGAGCCCACGCTGTTGCGCGCGAGCTGCACCAGGCCCGCTTCGCCTCCGAGGAAGAGGATCGCGCCGAGCAGATTGATCACCAGGAACGAGAACGCCACCGGCAGCCCGAGGAACAGCAGCACCGTCGAGCCACCGAGCATCAGCCATGCCGCGGCCTGCCAGGACACGCGCTAGCCCGTGGAGACCGCGTCGTCGCGCGGCGCGCGCGGGCCGAGATAGAGGCGCCGCATGCGAAACAGCATCTCCAGCGTCAGCGCAGCGAATGCCAGCGGCAGCACGCTTAGCAACCACCATTCCGGCGTGATCAGCGTCTTGATGGACAGCGATCCGGCTGCGAAGCTCGCCCATGCGGCGCGCGCGCTGTACCACGCGATGAGCGCGCAGCAGCCGAGCGCCAGCGTGTCGACGATCCATTCGAACACCCAGCCGACCGGTGGCGGCACCGCGCGCAGCACGATGTCGACGCGGATGTGCTGGCCGCGCCGCAGGAGCCACGGTGCCGTCAGCAAGGTGACGAGAAAAAGCATCGCCTCCGAGATCTCGTTCGCCCACTCGAGGCCCACCATCGCGGGGATGATGCGCACGTTCCGCAGGAAGACGTCGGCGCAGATCATCAGCGTCATGCCGAGGATCAGCGCGCAGGCGGCTAGGGCGAGTGCGTCCAGCAACCGGCCGAAGGTGGCTTCCAGGCGTTGCACGGGTGGCGGCGCGAGAAGTTATTACTATCGTGCGAGCACCTTCTTCAATTGTTCGCCGTACTGCGGGCTCGCCTTGATGGCGCTGGCCCAGCCGATCTCCTTCGCCTTCTCGACGTAGGCCTTGCTGGTCGCCGCGTCGAAGCTGATGGTCTGGATGCCCGCCTCGGCCTGCCGCTTGGCCTCGTTCTGGTTGTAGGACTTCCAGAAATCGTTCTGCTGCTCGTAGGCGAGCGCCTGCCGGTCGAGGTACTCGCGCGCCTTGGCCGGCAGCGACTTGTACTTGTCGAGGTTCATCACCAACGAAACTTCGGCGTTGTAGAAGCCCGGGTCGACGCGGAACTTGGTCTTCTCCTGCCAGTTGAGGTCGAAGAGGGCATGGATCGGCCAGCCGTAGCCGTCGATCACGCCGCGCTCGAGCGCGGTATAGACCTCGCCGGGGGCCGTGGTCATCACCGAGGCGCCCATCGCCTGGAAGAACTCGCGGTACACCGGGGTGATGCGGATCTTGAGGCCGGTGAGGTCGGGCTTGTCGATCTTCTTGTTGAGGTACAGGTGGAAGGGCGTGAACTCGACGACCTTGGCGAGGTAGCGCATGTTCGCCTTCTCGGCCCAGATCTTGTTGATGAGCTCGTAGCCGCCGTTCTTGCGCTGCTCCGCGGCGCTGGTCTCCGAAAGCTTGAGGATGTCCGCCTCGGGCATCACGTTGGTGTAGAAGGCGCCCGTGCTGAAGCCGATGTCGACCACGCCGGTCTGCACCGCCTTGCCGACCTCGAAGGTCGGGATCGCCTTCGGGCCGCCGATGAAGTTGATCTGCAGCGTGCCCTTGCCTTCCTTGTTGACCTTCTCGATCCACTCGACCGTGCGCTTCACGTAGTACTGGTTCTCGGGGAAGGCGCTCACCATGCGCAGCGTGACCTCCTGGGCCAGGGCGAGCGCAGGAAATAGCGTGGCGAGCGCGACCACCAGCGTTTTTTTCATTCGGGAACTCCTCCTAGGAAGGGCAGAGGTTAGGCGCCGCGTGCTCATTTGTCAAATCAATGGCACTCATGATATGAATCACTAATATGAATGTACGCGACGTCGACCTCAACCTGCTGCGCGTGTTCGACGCGGTGCTGCGCGAACGCGGTGTGACGCCGGCCGCGGCCGGGCTGGGCCTGACGCAGCCGGCGGTCTCCAACGCCCTGTCGCGCCTGCGCGGCGTGTTCGGCGATCCGCTTTTCGTGCGCACCCCGAGCGGCATGGATGCGACGCCCTTCGCGCGCGAGCTGGCCGAGCCGGTGCGCCAGGCGCTGGCGCTGCTGGAATCCGCGCTCGCGCACGGCCCGGGCTTCGATCCGCCGAGCGCGACGCGCGCCTTCCGCTTCTACATGTCCGACCTCGGTCAGATCGAGTTCCTGCCGCCGCTCCTCGAGCGCGTGCAAAAGCAGGCGCCGGGCGTGCGGCTCGAAGCCGTGGCGCTCGAGGTGGAGGACATCGCGAGTGCGCTGGCGGCCGGCGCTTTGGATCTGGCGGTGGGCTTCCTCCCCGGATTGGGTCCACCGGTGGGCCGCCGCGCGCTGTTTCGCGATCCGTATCTCTGCCTGATGCGCGCCGACCACCCGGTTCGTTCTTTGACGAAGAAAAAATTTCTGGAAGCGTCGCACGCGCTCGTGACCTACCGCATCGCGCTGCGCGTGCCGCATTTCACCGTGGTGCCGATGGTGCTCGAGCGCACCGACCTCATCCTCACGCTGCCCGCGCGGGTGGCGCGCGTGTTCGAGCGCCGCGGCAAGCTCAAGTCGTTGCCGCCGCCGGTGCCGATCCCGCAGGCGGAGGTCGCGGTGCACTGGCACGAGCGCTTCGAGGCCGATCCCGGCAACCGCTGGCTGCGCGAGCAGGTGATCGAGCTGTTCGGGACTTAGACCAGCGTCACCGTACGGTGAATCACGCGCCGCTCGCCGGCAGCGTCGTAAGGCGTGGCGCAGTGCATGGTGCAGCGGTTGTCCCACATCACCACGTCGCGCGCTCCCCAGCGACGCCGGAACACGAAGCGCTCCTGCGTCGCGTGCGTCATCAACGCTTCCAGCAGTGCATCGCTGGTCGCCCGCTTCATTCCGGCGATATTCGACACGTGGCGGCTGATGTAAAGGATCTTGCGGCCGGTGCGCGGATGCGTGCGTACCATGGGGTGCTCGACCGGCGGCGCCGCCGCGCGCTGCTTCTCCGTCATCGGCGGCTCGCCGGCGCGGCGGCGCGAGGCATCGAGGTCGTGCACCGC
>VBCP01000325.1:4540-6343 GCA_005888925.1 Betaproteobacteria bacterium
GCGCACTTCCGCGCCCATCACCGGGCTGAGCGGCCTTACCTCCATACGTCGCGCACGACGTCCATGACGAGCTCGAGCTTGCGCCTGGTGTCGTCCTGGGTCACGGTCTGGCCCGAGCCGCCGCCGCTCGAGAAGCCGCATTGCGGCGAGAGGCCCAGCCGCTCGAGCGGCACGTACTTCGCCGCTGCGTCGATGCGCCGCTTGAGCGCATTTTTGTCTTCCAGCTGGGGCGTCTTCGTCGACACGAGGCCCAGCACCACCGTCTTGCCCTTTGGCACATAGCGCAGCGGCGAAAAATCGCCGGCGCGCGGCGTGTCGTACTCGAGGCAGTAGATGTCGGCGTTCAGCCGGTTGAAGAGCGCATCGGCCACCGGTGCGTAGCCGCCCTCGGCCATCCACGCGCCCTTCAGGTTGCCGCGGCAGAGGTGGATCGCCACTGCCATGTCCGCGGGCTTCGCCGCGATGCAGTCGTTGAACAGCCGCGAGTAGCGCTCGGTGAGCTCATCCGGATTCTCGCCGCGTGTCACGACGTCCTTGCGCGCATTTGGGTCGCAGTTGCACGGCAACGCGGTGTCGTCGAGCTGCAGATACTTGCAGCCTTCCTTCGCGAGCTCGGCGATCTCCGCTTTGTAGATCGCGCTCAGGTCGGCGAAGAAGGCCTCGCGATCGCGATACGCGGGTTCGAACGCCTGCGGGCCGAGGAACCAGTGCATCACGTCCGGCGCGGCGATGGTCACCTTGGGCACGCCGCGCTTCACCACCGAGCGGAGGAACCGATAGTCATCGGCAACGATGCGGTGCTTGCGCTTGAGCGGCTGCTTGGCGTACGGAGAGGACGCGACGCCCATCACGCCGCTCTCGTTGCGAAAGCCGAGCGTGCCGTCGCGCAGGCCGAAGCCCTCGACCGCATCGATGAAGCCCGCCGACCAGCTGCGCCGGCGGAACTCGCCGTCGGTGACGCTCGGCAGGCCGATCGACTCCTGGAAGGCGGCGATCTCGCGGATTCAGTCGTCCTGCACCCCGCGGAAGCCAGCGTCGTCGAGCTTGCCGGCCTTGTGCGCGCGCGCCGCCTCGATCAGCCGTGGCGGCCTGACAAAACTGCCGATGTGCTCGGCGTGGAACGGCGGCTTCATCGCGCCAACTATAACAATACAATTCGTCGATGCTCCCGCACCGCGCCGATCACATCGGCAGCCTGCTTCGTCCCAAAAAGCTGCGCGAGGCATTTCGGGCGCATTCCGAGAAGAGGCTGGGCGACGCCGAGCTGCGGGTGGCACAGGATGAGGCGATCCGCGACGTCGTCCGCCTGCAGGAGGATTGCGGCCTGCAGGTGGTGACCGACGGCGAGTTTCGCCGCATCTCATACTGGGAAAAGTTCGTCCGCCTGACCGCCGGCCTCGAAGTGCGCAACGCCGTCTTCAAGTTCCACGACCAGCAGGGCCACGAGAGCGATTTCACCGCGCCCTTTGCGCACGCCAAGGTTTCGCGGCGGGCGCCGATCACGGTGGATGAGTTTCGTTTCGTGAAGCAGCACAGCGCGCGCTTGGGAAAGATCACCATGCCGGCGCCCTCCACCCTTCTTTGCCGATCTGGGCAAGGTTTATCAGGCGGAGCTCGCCGAGCTCGGCGCCGCCGGTTGCCGCTACGCGCAGCTCGACGAGGTGGCGGTCGCCATCCTCTGCGACCCGGCAGCGCGCGACAAGGTAAGAGCGGCGGGCGAGGATCCCGATCGCCTCGTCGATCTTTATATCGACGCGATCAACCAGGCCGTGAGGAACCGGCCCAAAGGCATGGCCATCGGCG
>VBCP01000326.1 GCA_005888925.1 Betaproteobacteria bacterium
CTCGGCGTCGGCGACGGCGCGGCGGAAGTCGTCGTCTTCAGGTGGCGAGGCCATCGAGGAATTTCTCCGCGTCGAGCGCCGCCATGCAGCCGCTGCCGGCGCTGGTTACGGCCTGGCGGTAGACATGGTCCTGCACGTCGCCGGCGGCGAACACGCCCTTGACGCTGGTCGCGGTGGCCAGGCCCTCGGCGCCACCGCGCGTGATGATGTAGCCGTCCTTCATCTCGAGCTGCCCGGCGAAGACCTGCGTGTTCGGCGTGTGGCCGATGGCGACGAACAGGCCCTTGGCGGTGATGTCGCGCTTCGTGCCGGTCTTCACATGCTGGGTGCGCACGCCCGTGACTCCGGAGTTGTCGCCCAGCACCTCATCGACCACGGCGTCGAGCACCAGGCCGATCTTGCCGTCCGCGACGCGCTTCATCAGCTTGTCCTGCATGATCTTCTCGGCGCGGAACTTGTCGCGCCGGTGCACCAGCTGCACGTTGCGTGAGATGTTGGCGAGGTAGAGCGCCTCTTCCACCGCCGTGTTGCCTCCGCCAACCACGACGACGTCCTGCCCCTTGTAGAAAAAGCCATCGCACGTGGCGCAGGCCGAGACGCCCTTGCCCATGAATTTCTGCTCCGACGGCAGGCCGAGGTACTTGGCCGAGGCGCCGGTGGCGATGATCAGCGCATCGCAGGTATAGCTCGCCATGTCGCCCTCGAGCAGCAAAGGCCGGCGGGTGAGGTGCGCAGCGTGGACATGGTCGTGAATGATCTCGGTGTCGAAGCGCTCGGCGTGCCGGCGAAAGCGCTCCATCAGGTCCGGGCCCTGCACGCCGTCGGCGTCTGCCGGCCAGTTGTCGACGTCGGTGGTCGTCATGAGCTGGCCGCCCTGCGCGATGCCGGCGATCAGCACCGGCTTCAGGTTGGCGCGCGCCGCGTACACCGCGGCGGTGTACCCGGCGGGTCCGGAGCCGAGTATCAGCAGGCGGGAATGACGCGTCGGGCGAGTGGGCATCTGAGCAAAAATTATAAGGCCGCGATTCTGCTAACATAGATTTGCAAAAGGAAGGGGCATTTCTGCCATGGCGACGACGGTCTCGACGGCGGTGCTGAAAGCGGTGCCGCTGTTTGCGAGCTTTCCCGAAGACCAGCTGCGCATGCTCACCACGATGGTCACGCGGCGCAGCGCTTCGCGCTCCACCACCATCATGGCGGGCGGCGACGCCACCGACTCGCTGTACATCGTGCTGTCCGGCCGCCTGAAGGTGATGATGAGCGATTCGGACGGCAAGGAAGTGATCCTCTCCATCCTCGGGCCGGGCGAGTTCTTCGGCGAGATGGGCCTGATCGACGACGAGCCGCGCTCGGCGAGCGTGGTGACGATCGAGCCCTGCGAGCTGCTTTCGATCTCCAAGCGCGACTTCAAGAAGTGCCTGTTGGAGAATTCCGAGATGTCGATGGCGGTGATGCGCGGGCTGGTGCGGCGCCTGCGCGAGGCCGACCGCAAGATCGGCAGCCTGGCGCTGCTCGACGTCTACGGCCGCGTGGCGCGGCTGCTGCTCGACATGGCCGAGAACGTCAACGGCGAGAAGGTGGTCACCAAGCGCCTGCCCAAGCAGGACATCGCTAAGATGATCGGCGCCTCGCGCGAGATGGTGAGCCGTGTCATGAAGGACCTGCAGACTGGCGGCTACATCGAGATGCGCGGCTCGAGCATCGTGCTGCGCGACACCATCATGCTGCCGGAGTAGCTTGGCCGTAATGAACAAGAGCGGCCCGGCGCCGCTTCCTGCCCGGCTCGCGGGGCTGGTACGCGAAGCGAAGTGGCTGCTCCTCGGTGCGCTCGCGCTCTACCTGCTGCTGGTTTTGGTCACCTACCATCGCGGCGATCCCGGCTGGTCGCACACCGGGAGCGATGCGGTAGCGCGTAACGCCGGCGGCGCGCTCGGCGCCTGGCTCGCCGACATCTTTCTTTACCTCTTCGGCCTCTCGGCCTACTGGCTGGTGGCGTTGTGCGCCTCTGCCGTGCTGTGGGGCTATCGACGGTTCGATGCGCGCTCGGCGGGCCTCGCGCTCGGCGGCTTCGGGCTGCTGCTGCTTTCCAGCGCATCCCTCGAAGGCCTGCGGCTGCACAGCCTCGCGCTCGAGCTGCCGCTCGCGCCCGGAGGCCTCGTCGGTGACGTCATCGGCGGCGCGCTCGCCGTCGCGCTCGGCTTCACCGGCGCGACGCTCGCGCTCGTGGCGCTCGCCGCCGTCGGCTTGAGCCTGTTCACCGGGGTCTCCTGGCTCGGCGTCTCCGAATTCGTCGGCTTCGGTCTCGAATCGGCCTGCGTGGCTGCGCGCCGTGCATGGGAGCGCCGGCAGGACCGGCGCCTGGGGGAGCTCGCCCGCGAGGAGCGCGAGCTGGTCGTGGAGGCGGAGCGCAAGCGCGAGGAGAACCATCCGCCCTTGCGCATCGAGCCGCCGGTGGTCGAGATCAAGAAATCCGAGCGCGTGCACAAGGAAAAGCAGGCGCGGCTCTTCGAGGAGCTGCCCGACACGCCGCTGCCGCCGCTCAAGCTCTTGGACGAGGCGAAGGCCGAGGGCGAGCGCGTCAGCCCGGAGACGATCGAGTTCACTTCGCGCCTGATCGAGAAGAAGCTCTCCGACTTCGGCGTCGCCGTGAAAGTGCTCGCCGCGTATCCCGGGCCGGTGATCACGCGCTACGAGATCGAGCCCGCGGTGGGCGTGAAGGGCAGCCAGATCGTCAACCTGGTGAAGGACCTCGCGCGCGCCCTGTCGGTGGTCTCCATTCGCGTGGTCGAGACCATCCCCGGCAAATCCTGCATGGGACTGGAGATCCCCAACCCGCATCGGCAGATGGTGCGCCTCTCGGAGATCCTGGGCTCGGAGGCCTATCACGCGCTCAATTCACCGCTCGCCATCGCGCTCGGCAAGGACATCGCGGGCAACCCGGTGGTCGCGGACCTGGCGCGGATGCCGCACCTGCTGGTCGCGGGCACCACGGGTTCGGGCAAGTCGGTGGCGCTGAACGCGATGATCCTCGCGCTCCTCTACAAGGCGGAGCCGCGCGCGATCCGGCTCATCCTGATCGACCCGAAGATGCTGGAGCTCTCGATCTACCAGGACATCCCGCATCTGCTCGCGCCGGTCGTCACCGACATGAAGCAGGCGGTGAACGCGCTTACGTGGTGCGTGGCTGAGATGGACCGGCGCTACAAGCTCATGAACTGGATCGGCGCGCGCAACCTCTCGGGCTACAACCATCGCGTCACCGAGCAGGAGTTCGAGGACCCCTTTGCGCTCGACGCCGGAAAGGCGGTGAAGCTCACGCCGCTGCCGCAGGTGGTCGTGGTGATCGACGAGCTCGCCGACCTGATGATGGTGGTGGGCAAGAAGCTGGAGGAGCTGATCGCGCGTCTCGCCCAGAAAGCGCGCGCCGCCGGCATCCACCTGATCCTCGCCACGCAGCGCCCATCAGTGGACGTGATCACCGGCCTGATCAAGGCGAACATCCCGACGCGCATCGCCTTCCAGGTGTCCTCGAAGGTCGACTCGCGCACCATCCTCGACCAATCCGGCGCGGAAGCGCTGCTCGGGGCGGGCGACATGCTGTATCTGCCGCCCGGCAGCGGCCTGCCCCAGCGCGTCCATGGTGCTTTCGTCGCCGACCACGAGGTCACGAAAGTCGTCGCCCACCTCAAGGCGCTCGCCAAGCCCGAATACCTGGGTGCGGTGCTGGAAGGTGCGCCACCGGAGGAAGCCGCGGGCGCCGAGGGCGTTCCCGCCGGCGAGAAGGATCCGCTGTACGTCCAGGCCGTCGACATCGTGCTGCGCACGCGCAGGCCGTCGATCTCGCTGGTGCAGCGGCACGTGCGCATCGGCTACAACCGCGCCGCGCGCCTGATCGAGGACATGGAGCGCGCCGGCATGGTCTCGGCGATGCAGTCGAACGGCAACCGCGAGGTGTTGGTCCCCGCCAAAGCGGAGTAGCTTTGCCCCTATGAGAACCCTGTTGGGCGCCATCGCCCTGTTATTTGCCTTCAGTGCCGGCGCCGCGAGCCTCGAGCGCTACAAGACCTTTCTCAACGGCACGCACTCCGCGCGCGCGGCATTCGAGCAGAAGGTGTACGACCGCAGCGGCAAGCTCACGCAGGAGTCGCGCGGCAACTTCGTGTTCCAGCGTCCCGGCCGGTTCCGCTGGGTCTACGACAAACCTACCGACCAGGTGATCGTCGGCGACGGCCAGCGCGTCTGGATCTACGACCGCCAGTTGAACCAGGTGACCGTGCGCAAGCTCGAGAGCGCGCTTGGCTCCACCCCCGCGGCGCTGCTCGCGGGCGCGAGCGGCATCGAGAAGGCGTTCGAGCTCTCCGACGCGGGCGAGAAGGACGGCCTGGAATGGATGGACGCCAAGCCCCGCGACCGCGATGCCGGTTTCGAGCGCGTGCGCATGGGC
>VBCP01000324.1:0-1223 GCA_005888925.1 Betaproteobacteria bacterium
ATCCGCGAGGAGACCGCCTCCGATAAGGGCGGCAAGGGCGCGAAGTCGGACCTGCCGACGCCGCGCGAGATCCGCCAGATCCTCGATTCCTACGTGATCGGCCAGGACACGGCGAAGAAGATCCTCTCCGTCGCGGTCTACAACCATTACAAGCGGCTGAAGCACCTGTCGAAGAACGACGAGGTCGAGCTCGCGAAATCCAACATCCTGCTGATCGGTCCCACCGGTTCCGGCAAGACACTGCTGGCGCAGACGCTCGCGCGGCTGCTCAACGTGCCTTTCGTCATCGCCGACGCCACCACGCTCACCGAAGCGGGTTACGTCGGCGAGGACGTCGAGAACATCATCCAGAAGCTGCTGCAGAACTGCGACTACGACGTCGACAAGGCGAAGCGCGGCATCGTCTACATCGACGAGATCGACAAGATCTCGCGCAAGTCGGACAACCCTTCGATCACGCGCGACGTCTCGGGCGAGGGCGTGCAGCAGGCTCTTCTCAAATTGGTGGAAGGCACCATCGCTTCGGTGCCGCCACAGGGCGGGCGCAAGCATCCGAACCAGGATTTCGTGCAGGTGGACACCACCAACATCCTGTTCATCTGCGGCGGTGCATTCGACGGCCTGGAAAAGATCGTGCGCAACCGCACCGAGAAGACCGGCATCGGCTTCGGCGCCGAGGTCAAGAGCCCGAAGAACTCCAAGGCGACCTACGATCTGCTCAAGGCGGTCGAGCCCGAAGACCTTATCAAGTACGGGCTGATTCCCGAGTTCGTCGGGCGCCTGCCGGTGCTCGCGACGCTCGAAGAGCTCGACGAGCACGCGCTGATCGAGATCCTCACCGAGCCGAAGAACGCGCTCCTCAAGCAGTACCAGCGCCTGTTCCACATGGAAGGCGTGGAGCTCGAGATCCGCACCGGCGCGCTCGGCGCCGTGGCGAAGAAGGCGCTCGCGCGCAAGACCGGCGCGCGCGGCCTGCGCTCGATCCTCGAGCAGGTGCTGCTCGACACGATGTACGAATTACCGACGCTCGAGAACGTCAGCAAGGTCGTGGTCGACGAGCAGATGATCTCCGCGGACGGCAAGCCTCTGCTTATCTACTCCGACAGTCACAAGGTCGCCGGTAGCTCCGCCTAGATCCCCGGCCGGACCGGCCGTCGCAACACTACATTTCGTCACCTATTCCGCATTGCAGCGTAGGATTGTTGCGTGTACGCTTTGATCAT
>VBCP01000324.1:1241-4050 GCA_005888925.1 Betaproteobacteria bacterium
GCCGATGAGTGTGTGCGCGGCAACCCCTTGACGAGGCTAATCTAAATGTCCGAGCAATCCCCTTCCGCCACCGAGATCGTCCAGTATCCGCTGCTGCCGCTGCGCGATGTGGTGGTGTTCCCCCACATGGTGATTCCGCTGTTCGTGGGGCGGCCGAAGTCTATCAAGGCGATGGAGACCGCGATGGAAGCAGGGAAATCGATCCTGCTGGTCGCGCAGAAATCCGCCGCCAAGGACGATCCGGGCCCGGGCGACATGTATTCGATCGGCTGCGTCTCGAACATCCTGCAGATGCTCAAGCTGCCCGATGGAACGGTCAAAGTGCTGGTGGAAGGCGGCACGCGCGCGCACATCCGCGATGTCGTCGACGTGCGCACGCACTGGGTCGCCGAAGCCTCCGCGGTGCCGCTCGACGCCGCGCCCGCGCCCGAGGTCGAGGCGCTGCGCCGCGCGCTGCTCTCGGCGTTCGATCAGTACGTCAAGCTGAACAAGAAGATCCCGCCGGAGATCCTGACTTCGCTCTCCGGCATCGACGAGGCGGGGCGCCTGGCCGACACCGTCGCCGCGCACCTGCCGCTCAAGCTCGAGCAAAAGCAGCAGGTGCTCGAGATGTTCGACGTCAAGCAGCGCCTCGAGCATCTGCTGTCGCAGCTCGAGACCGAGATCGACATCCTGCAGGTGGAGAAGCGCATCCGCGGCCGCGTCAAGCGGCAGATGGAGAAGAGCCAGCGCGAGTACTACCTGAACGAGCAGGTGAAGGCGATCCAGAAGGAGCTCGGCGAAGGCGAGGAGGGCGCGGACCTCGAGGAGATGGAGAAGCGCATCCGCCGCGCGCACATGCCGAAGGACGCGCGCAAGAAGGCCGAGGCCGAGCTGAAGAAGCTGAAGCTGATGTCCCCGATGTCGGCCGAGGCGACGGTGGTGCGCAATTACATCGAGACCCTCGTCAACCTGCCCTGGAAGAAAAAGTCGAAGATCTCCAAGGACATCAAGGCGGCGCAGGAGATCCTGGACAAGGACCACTACGGCCTGGAGAAGGTCAAGGAGCGCATCGTCGAGTACCTGGCGGTGCAGACGCGCGTCGACAAGATGAAGGCGCCGATCCTGTGCCTGGTGGGCGCGCCCGGTGTCGGCAAGACCTCGCTCGGGCAGTCGATCGCGCGCGCGACCAACCGCAAGTTCGTGCGCATGTCGCTCGGCGGCGTGCGCGACGAGGCCGAGATCCGCGGCCACCGCCGCACCTACATCGGCTCGATGCCGGGCAAGATCCTGCAGAACATGTCGAAGGTGCAGGTGAAGAACCCGCTGTTCCTGCTCGACGAGGTCGACAAGATGGGTGCGGACTGGCGCGGCGATCCTTCGTCGGCGCTGCTCGAGGTGCTCGACCCCGAGCAGAACAACACCTTCACCGACCACTACATCGAGGTCGAGTACGACCTGTCTGAAGTGATGTTCGTCGCCACCGCGAACACGCTGAACATTCCGCCGCCGCTGCTCGACCGCATGGAAGTCATCCGCCTCTCCGGCTATACCGAAGACGAGAAGATGAACATCGCGGTCAAGTACCTGCTGCCGAAGCAACTCAAGGCCACCGGGCTGAAGGAAGGCGAGCTTTCGGTGTCCGAGGCCGCGATCCGCGACATCGTGCGCTACTACACGCGCGAGGCCGGCGTGCGCGCGCTCGAGCGCGAGCTTTCCAAGATCTGCCGCAAGGCGGTGAAGCAGCTGCTGACCGAGAAGCAGGCCGGCGAGGCCAAGGCCCACCGCATCACGGTGACGCCGAAGAACCTCGACAAGTACCTCGGCGTGCGCCGCTACACCTTCGGCATGGCCGAGAAGCAGAACCAGGTGGGCCAAGTGACCGGCCTGGCATGGACGGAAGTAGGCGGCGAGCTGCTGACGATCGAGGCGGTGACCATGCCCGGCAAGGGCAAGACCATCACTACCGGCAAGCTCGGCGACGTGATGCAGGAGTCGATCCAGGCCGCGCTATCGGTGGTGCGGGCACGCTCGCGCCGGCTGGGCGTGAAGGAAGACTTCTACCAAAAGAACGACATCCATATCCACTTGCCCGAGGGCGCGACGCCGAAGGACGGCCCGAGCGCCGGCATCGGCATCGTCACCTCCATGGTGTCGGTGCTCGCCGGCATTCCGGTGCGCTCCGACGTCGCGATGACCGGCGAGATCACCCTGCGCGGCGAGGTGCTGCAGATCGGCGGGCTGAAGGAGAAGCTGCTCGCAGCGCACCGCGGCGGCATCAAGACCGTGCTGATCCCGGAAGAGAACGTGAAGGACCTGGTCGAGATCCCGGACAACATCAAGAACAAGCTCGAGATCGTGCCGGTGAAGTGGATCGACAAGGTGCTCGAGATCGCCCTCGAGCGCCAGCCCGTGGGGCTGCCCGAGTCCGACGACGCCGCGCCGATCCCGCCGAAGCCCGACGACCAGACCGGCGCGGTCACCACGCATTGACGTGAACAAAGCCGACCTGATCGAGCAGATCGCTCAGGCGGCCGAGATTTCCAAATCGGCCGCGGAGCGCTCGGTCGACGCGCTCGTCAATGCCGTGAAGGCGAGCCTGCGCAAAGGCGACATGGTGACGCTGGTCGGCTTCGGCACCTTCTATGCGGGCGTGCGCACGGCGCGCACCGGCCGCAACCCGCGCACCGGCGCCCCGGTCGAGATCAAGGCGGCCAAGCTGCCGAAGTTCCGCGCTGGAAAGGCCCTGAAGGACGCGATAAACTAGCGCCCCTTTTTCGAGCGGAGTTTGCTCGGGATCGCGGGTGCTTAGCTCAGCGGTAGAGCGCTG
>VBCP01000329.1:0-180 GCA_005888925.1 Betaproteobacteria bacterium
CCGATCTGGCCGAGCTCGTACCAGCAGAGCTCCTTCGCCTTGATGAACGCCTTCAGGAGGTTCACCGCCAGCCAGGGATGCTTTTCCGCCAGCGAGCGACGCACGCCGATGACGTGCATGATCGGGAACATCTTCGTGCGCCGGAAATAATCCTGCTCCACCGCGCGGAAATCGGGAAAC
>VBCP01000329.1:247-4316 GCA_005888925.1 Betaproteobacteria bacterium
ATCGGCTTGAGGTCTATTTCCGGCGGCAGCTTGAGCGGCGCACGCTCCTCGCGGCCGGGATCCTCGACGCCGCCGCTGCGCCAGTGCACATCGCGCACGTTCACGCCGTACTCGTCGTGCAGGAGGCCGCGGATCCAGACGTTCGCGGTGATCTGGTATTCGGGCAGGCCGAGCGTCTTGGCCTTCAGGTCCTGCGGCCGCCGGATGCCGCGATCGGTGCGAATGTAGATGCCCGAGTGCCGGAACAGACGGGAAACAAAAGCGGGGATCGCGACATAGTGATTCTCGCCGCGCGAGACCTGCAGCGTGTGGCTGGAGAGCGAAAGCTCGCTGACGTCGAACTCGCGGTACTTGAACGCGCGATGGAAGGCTTCTTCCGGCTCGATCGCGGTGGCGATCACCTCGCAGCCCTCGACGCCGACGCGCCCGTCGAAGAGCGCGCGCGTGCGGTCGTAATCGCAGCACGCCAGGCTGAGGGTGAGCTTCGCCATCGGGTTATTCTGGCTTGATGTTCGCGATCTTGATCGCCGCCGAGAACTTGTCGACGTCCGCGCGCACCAGCGCCGTCATCTGCGCAGGGCTGTACTGGAAGAGGTCGAGTCCCGCATTGTTCAGGCGCGTGACGAGCTCGCGGGCCGCGAGCACCTGGCGGATGTCGGCCTCGATCTTCGCCTGCACCTCTTTCGGCGTGCCTGCCGGCGCCATGAAGCCGTAGTAGTTCTCGACCGCGAAGTCCTTGAGCTCGGGCAAGCCCGACTCGCGGAAGGTCGGGTACTCGGGCGCCGAGGGCGAGCGCTTCTCGGACGTGAGCCCGATGATGTGCAGCTTTCCCTGCTTTGCGAACGGCAGCACCGCCGCGAGCGATGCGACGACCAGATCGATCTGGCCGCCGACCGTGTCGGCGACCGCCGGGCTGCAGCCGCGATGCGGGATGTGCACCGCGTACGTATTGGTCGCGTGCTTGTAGAGCTCCATCGCGAAGTGGTGCGCGGTCGCCACGCCGCAGGTCGTGTAGTCGACCTTGCCCGGCTGCGCGCGCAAGAGCTCGGTGAACTCCTTCACCGACTTGATCGGCACGCGCGGGTTCGCGGCAAGCACCATCGGCGTCGACGTCGTGAGCCCGAGCGGTGCGAAGTCCTTCAGGAGATCGAAGCCCTGGTCCTTGTACAGCGCCTGGTTGATCACGTGGGTATTCGAAAAGAGGAGCAGGGTGTATCCATCCGGCGCCGAGCGGTGCACCGCCTCGACGCCGATGCGCCCGCCGGCGCCGATGCGGTTCTCGACCACCACCTGCTGCTTCCACATGTCGGCGAGCCGATCGCCGATCAGGCGTGCGGTGAGGTCAGCGGCGCCGCCGACGGTGAAGGTGACGATCACCTTCACCGGCTTGGCTGGGAAATTCTGCGCTGCGGCGTGCGCTGCGCAAAAGAGCAATGCGGCGATGCACGCCGTCGAAACGAGACGCAAGGCGGGCTGCTCCTCCTCGCGCCTAGGTTAGCATTGGCCAGCCACCATGAGGCTTGGTTTCGCTCTGCTGCTCCTCCTGCTCTCGAGCATCTGCTCCGCGCAGAGCACGTATCCGGCCAAGCCGGTGCGCATCGTGGTGACGTTCACGCCCGGCGGCGCCGCCGACTTCACCGCGCGGCTCATCGCCGACAAGTGGTCCGAGCTCTGGCGCGAGCAGGTGATCGTCGAGAACCGCATCGGCGCGGGCGGCAACATCGGCGCCGAAGCCGTGTACAGGGCGCCGGCGGACGGCCAGACGCTGCTGCTCGTCGCGAGCGCACACGCGTTCAACGCGGCGCTCTATCCGAAGCTGCCGTTCGACATCCTGAGCGATTTCGTGCCGCTCGGCCTTGCCACCTCGACGCCGATGGCGCTCGCGGTGCATCCGCGCATGACGGTTGCCGATCTGAAGGAGTTCACTGCGCTCCTGCAGGCGCGCCCGCATCAGATTTCCTACGCCACGTGCGGCGTCGCCACCGCGCATCATTTCGCGATGGAGCTCTACAAATTCCAGACGAAGACCGACGCGCTGCATGTCCCCTATCGCGGCTGCGGCCCGGCGGTGGTCGATGCGGTCGGCGGGCAGATCGACGTCGTCATGGCGTCGCTCACCACCGTGCTGCCGCAGGCGAAGGCGGGAAAGCTGCGCACGCTCGCCATCACCTCGGAGAACCGCTCCGCCTCGGCGCCGGAGATCCCGACCTTCCGTGAGGCGGGCGTGCCCGCGCTCAAGGATTACGCGGTGGAGGTGTACTACGGCCTGATGGCGCGCAGCGTCACGCCGTCCGACATCGTCGCCAGGCTGGACGGCGATCTGCGCAAGGTCATCGCCATGCCGGACTTCACGCAGCGCATCAGCGTCGCCGGCATCGACATGTTCCCGAAATCGGCGCCGCAAATGGCCGCGATCATGAGCGCCGACGTCGCGCGCTTTCGCGACGTCATCCGCGAAGCCGGCATCCGGCCGGAATGAAGCCGCCGCGCTTCGCTTATCACGATCCGCAGACCGTGCCGGAGGTGATCGCGCTTCTCGGCAAGCTCGAGAATGCGCGGCTCCTCGCCGGCGGACAGTCGCTCATGCCGATGCTCAACATGCGGCTCGCGGCGCCCGACCACATCGTCGACTTGAACGGCATCGCCGAGCTCGCCTATATAAAGGAGCAGGGCGACGCGCTCGCCATCGGCGCCATGACGCGCCAGCGCGATGTCGAGTTCGATGCCCGCATTCGCGCGCGCTGCCCGCTGATGCATGAGGCCGTGCTCCAGGTCGGCCACCGCCAGACGCGTAACCGCGGCACGCTCGGCGGCTCGCTTTGCCAGCTCGATCCCTCGGCAGAGCTCGTCGCGGTCGCCGCCGCCCTGGATGCGGTGGTCACCGTCCAGGGTCCGCGCGGCGCGCGCGACATCCCGTTTGCGCAGTTCCCGGCCAGCCTGATGACACCGCGCTCTGGCGCAAAGGCCACGGCTACGCCTTCCTCGAGTTTTCCCGCCGGCACGGCGACTTTGCCATCGTCTCGGCGGCGGCGCTGCTCGAGGAGGACGGCGGCGGTAAGATCACGCGCGCTTCGCTCACGCTCGGCGGCATCGCGCCGGCGCCGGTGCGCGTGCGCGACGTTGAGAAGATGCTGATCGGCGCCACCGCGAGCTCCCGTTTGTTCAGCGACGCCGGCGAAGCCTGCCGCAAGCTGGACTTCATGGAAGACGTGCACGTCACGGCCGCCTATCGCCGGCAGCTTGCCGCGGTGCTGACGCGCAGGGCCCTGGAGAAAGCGCATGAGCGCGTCGCGCGCAATTAGCGTCACGGTGAACGGCGCGCGGCGCGAGGCCGAGGTGCCGGTGCGCCTCACGCTCGCCGATTTCCTGCGCCACACGCTCGAGCTCACCGGCACGCACCTCGGCTGTGAGCACGGCGTGTGCGGCGCGTGCACGGTGCTCCTCGACGGCAGCGCGGTGCGCTCGTGCCTGCTGCTCGCCGTGCAGTCGAATGGGCGCGAAGTCACCACGGTGGAAGGTTTGGCGCCGAAGGCGGGCGGCCTGCATCCGCTGCAGGAAGCATTTCGCGATCACCACGGCCTGCAATGCGGCTTCTGCACGCCGGGTATGTTGACGACGCTCGTCGAGTTCCTGCGCGAGAACCCGGATCCGACGCCGGACGAGGTGCGCGTCGCCATCTCCGGCAATCTCTGCCGCTGCACCGGCTACCAGGGGATCGTCGACGCGGCGCTCGCGGCCGCGAAGCGTCTGCGCGCATGAGAGTCATCGGGCGGTCGGTGCCCCGGCTCGAAGACGAGCCATTGCTGAAGGGTGAAGGCCGCTTCATCGACGATATCCGGCTCCCCGGCATGCTGCACGCCGCTTTCGTGCGCAGCCCGCACGCGCATGCCGCGATCCGGCGCATCGACAAGGCGGCCGCGCTCGCGCTGCCCGGCGTGCATGCGCTGTTCACACGCGCTGACCTGCTGCCGCATCTCGCCACCGAATACATAGTGGTCGGGCTGCCGAGCGCGAGCTACAAGCAGGACCTCAACCGCCCGGCGCTCGCCGGCGACGAGGTGGTGCATGT
>VBCP01000327.1 GCA_005888925.1 Betaproteobacteria bacterium
CTTAGCGCCGGCTACATCCGCTGGCTCGACGGCCTGGTGATGCGCGTGATGGACGGCATCATGGCGATACCGGCGATCCTGATCGCGATTGCCGTGGTCGCCTTGTGGCGGGCGAGCCTGCCGAGCGTGGTCATCGCCATCGCCATCCCGGAAATCCCGCGGGTGACGCGTCTCGTGCGAGCGCTGGTGCTGTCGATCCGCGAGGAGCCGTATGTCGAGGCGGCGGTGTCGCTCGGCACGCCGACCGCGAAGATCATGTTCGGCCACATCCTGCCCAACACCATCGCGCCGCTTCTCGTCCAGGGCACCTATATCTGCGCCTTCGCCATCCTGCTCGAGGCGATCCTGTCATTCCTCGGCGTGGGCCTGCCGCCGGACATCCCGACCTGGGGCAACATCATGGCCGAAGGCCGGGTGCAATTCGTCGCCTACCCGCACAACGTCTTCTTTCCCGGCGTGTTTCTCGCGGTCACGGTGCTCGCGGTCAACATCCTCGGCGATGGCCTGCGCGACACGCTCGATCCGAAGATGGCCAAAAGGGTATGACTGCGGCTATATGAGCACACTCGAAGTCAAGGACCTGACGGTGCGCCTCCCCAAGGGAGGGGATCGTGCGGAGGCAGTGTCGGGCGTTTCCTTCAGCGTCGAGCGCGGCGAGATCCTGTGCCTGGTCGGCGAGTCGGGCTCGGGCAAGACCGTGATCGCGCATTCGATCATGGGCCTCCTGCCGAAGACGCTCGAGCTCGCGGGCGGCGAAGTGCGGCTCGAGGGCGAGGAGCTGACGCGCGCGAGCGAGGCGCGGCGGCGCGCGCTGCGCGGGGCGCGCATGGCGATGATCTTCCAGGAGCCGATGAGCGCGCTGAACCCGGTGATGACCTGCGGCGCGCAGATCGACGAGGTGCTGCGCTACCACACCGCCCTATCGAAAAATGAGCGGCAGCCTCGCGCCGCGGCCCTATTGCGCGAGGTCGCGCTGCCCGACCCGCAGCGGCTGCTGGGGGCGTATCCGCACCAGCTCTCCGGCGGGCAGCGCCAGCGCGTCGGCATCGCGATCGCGCTCGCGCTCGAGCCGGCGCTGCTGGTCGCCGATGAGCCGACCACCGCGCTCGACGTGACCACGCAGGCCCAGATCCTCAGGCTTATGGTGGAGCTGCAGCGCCGCCACGGCATGGCGGTGCTTTTCGTCACGCACGACTTCGGCGTCGTCGCCGAGATCGCGCACCGCGTCGCCGTGCTGCGCGAGGGGCGCCTCGTCGAGCTCGGCGACAAGGTCGAGCTGCTGACGCGGCCGCGCCACGAGTACACGCGGATGCTGATCGGCGCGGTGCCCACGCTCAAGCCGCACGGCCGCGCCGCGCCGAGCGACGCGCCGATCGTGCTGGCGACACGAGGCCTGTCCAAAACCTATGTCGAGCGCAGCTGGTTGAGAAAAAAGCGCGAGATACCTGCGGCGCGCGACGTGACCCTCGAGGTGCGCAAGGGCCAGACGCTCGGCATCGTCGGCGAATCGGGCTCGGGCAAGTCGACGGTGGCCGCGCGCATGCGTTCGAGCGAGATGCGGCCGCTGCGCCGGCGCGTGCAGATCGTGTTCCAGGACCCCTACCGCTCGCTCAATCCGCGGCGCAGCGTCGGCGAGGCGATCATCGAGGGGCCGCTCAACTACGGCATGCCGCGCCCGGCCGCGCTCGAGCGCGCGCGCCGCCTGATGGAGCTGGTGCGCATGGACCCGGCGGCGCTCGGCCGCTATCCGCACCAGTTCTCGGGCGGCCAGCGCCAGCGCATCTGCATCGCGCGCGCGCTCGCCGTGGAGCCCGAGCTGCTGGTCGCCGACGAGCCGGTGTCGGCGCTCGATGTCTCGGTGCAGGCGCAGGTGCTACGCCTGCTCGAGGAGATCCGCACCCGGCTGGAGCTCGCGATGCTCTTCATCACGCACGACCTGCGCGTCGCGGCGCAGGTCTGCGACCAGGTGGCGGTGATGCAGGCCGGCCGCATTGTCGAGCATGGCAGCGCCGAGGAAGTATTTCTTCGCCCGCAACATGAGTACACGCGCGCGCTTTTTGCCGCCGCGCCCGGCCGCTACTTCAATTTCGCACCCGCGTAAACTAGCGCCATGGATCTGCCGGGAATCGAAGTGCGGATGGTGGACCGTTGCGGCTCGACCAACGCCGTGCTGCTCGCCGAGGGCAAGCCTGATGTGCTGCTGGTGGCGGAAGAGCAGACCGCGGGCCGCGGTCGCCGCGGCCGGCGCTGGTACTCGGCGCCGGGCGCCGGGGTCACGTTTTCGCTTTCCGCCGCGATCCGCAGGCCGGCGCGCGAATTCGCCGGCCTGTCCCTCGTGGCCGGCGTCGGCGCAGCTCGCGCGCTCCGCGCGCTCGGCGTGGCGCAAGCGGCGCTGAAGTGGCCGAACGATCTCGTGGTCGGCGGCGCGAAGCTCGGCGGCATCCTGGTTGAAACGCGCGGCAGCCTCGCTGTCCTCGGCATCGGCATCAATTGCCGGCGGGACGACGCGCTGGAGGCTCGCCTTCGCAGACCAATGGCCGCGCTCCACGAGTTCGTAGCGGTGGACCGCAACCGCCTGATCGAGCGGGTTGCACGGAGCCTGCTCGAGGCGCTGGCGATGTTCCAGGCCCACGGCCTGGAACCGCTGCGCGGCGAATGGGAGCGGATGGATGCGCACGCCGGGAAGCGCCTGCGCGTGCGCCTCGCCGATGGTCGCGTGCTGACCGGCTTCGCGCGCGGCCTCGACGGCGACGGCGGCCTGCGCCTGCAGACGCGCTCGGGACTGCGCGCGGTGCGCAGCGGCCGCGTGTCGCTAGCCAACAAGCGCGCGAGGCCCGCATGATCCTGTGCATCGACGCGGGCAACTCGCGCGTCAAGTGGGGCTGGCACGACGGCCACCAGTGGACGAGCATCGCGACCGTATCGCTGATCGAATTCGCCGCCTCGAGCGACCATATCAATCCCTTCTCGGTGACGCACGAAGCGCCCGAGCGCATCGTGATCTCCAACGTCGCCGGCGAGGGCGCGCACCAGCTGCTCGTCAACTGGACGAGCATCTTCGACGCCGAGCCGCTGTGGCTGCGCGCCGAGGCGGAGCGCTGTGGCGTGTCGAACCGCTACGAGCGGCCCGAAGCGCTCGGGCCAGACCGCTGGGCCGCCCTGATCGCGGCGCGCGCGGTGCATAACGGTGCCTCGCTGGTGGTGAACGCCGGCACGGCGACCACGGTCGACATGCTCGGCGCGGACGGCGCCTTCTTCGGCGGCGCGATCCTGCCTGGCGTCGAACTCATGCGCTTCGTGCTGCACGAGCATACCGGGCGGCTACCGATCCAGGAAGGCAAGTACAGCGACACGCCGCGCAATACGATCGATGCGATCGAGACCGGCTGCCGCCATGCCCAGGCGGGGGCGGTGGAGCGCATGTACCGCGTGTTCCGCGAGGTGGCGCCGGCGCCGCTGTGCCTGGTCGCCGGCGGCGCCGGGCGCGCGCTGGTCGACCAGCTTTCGATGCCGCGACGCTACGTCGAGAACCTGGTGCTCGACGGGCTCGCGCACATCGCGCTGAGCGAGCGCGCCGCGCGGGCGAAGCCGACGTTGAAGACGGCACGGTGAGGACCCTTTTCCTGCTCCTCGTACTTGGCAACGTCGCGTTTTTCGCCTGGTCGCGCTACATCGCGCCGCTCGAGGCCTCGGCCGACCCGCTGCCGCTCGAGCGCCAGATCGAGCCTGAAAAGCTCAAGGTGATCGCGCCGAGCGATCTGCCGCCGGTGAGCGCGCGGCCCGCATCTCCTCCCGTGGTGGCGCCGCTCGCGCTGAAGTGCCTCGAATGGGGCAGCTTCACGCTCGCCGATGCGCCGCGCGCCGAGAAGGCGCTCGAGCCACTCGCGCTCGGCGCGCGGCTCGCGCAGCGGCGCACCGAGGAAGCCGCGGGCTGGTGGGTCTTCATTGCGCCGCAGGGCAGCCG
Source organism: Betaproteobacteria bacterium (assembly GCA_005888925.1). Taxonomy (GTDB): domain Bacteria; phylum Pseudomonadota; class Gammaproteobacteria; order Burkholderiales; family SG8-39; genus SCGC-AG-212-J23. The sequence continues at coordinate 3,965 of VBCP01000327.1, forward strand.
GCCCGCGGCGCTGAAAAAGGCGGCGGAGCTGAAGGCCCTTTCGATCGACGATTACTTCATCGTGCAGGAGGATGGACCGTATCGCTGGGCGCTCTCGCTCGGCGTGTTTCGCACCGAGGACGCGGCGCAGGCGCGCCTCGCCGCGCTGCGCGGCCAGGGGGTGCGCAGCGCCCAGGTCGCCTCGCGCGAGGCGATCGTGCCGAAAGTATGGCTGCAGGTGAAGGGCGTCGACGGCGCGCTGCATGCGCGGCTCAGGGACGCGGCGCGCGCCATCGAAGGCAGCGAGCTCAGGGAATGCGTGCAATAGCGCGGTGTATGATTTTGCCCATGACCCCTCGCACGCTGGTGTTCATCATCGCCGCGGTGGCCGCAGCCTCGGCGTGGGCGCAGCAATACCGCTGGGTCGACGAGAAGGGACGCGTGCACTACACCGATACGCCGCCGCCGCCGTCGGCCAAGAGCGCCCAGAAAAAGAACCTCAAGGCGAACGAGCTCGGCCAGCAGCCGAGCTACGAGCTGACGCAGGCGATGCGGAAGGCGCCCGTCACGCTGTACACGTTTCCCGAGTGCAAGGACCCCTGCCAGATGGCGCGCGACGTCCTGAACAAGCGCGGCGTGCCGTTCAAGGAAAAGCTCATTAGCAACCAGCAGGTGCTGGATGAGCTCAAGCAGGTGAGCGGCGGACTGAACGTGCCCGTGCTGGTGGTCGGGAGCCAGGTGGAGACGACCGCTTCGCCCCAGGCATTCAACCAGGCGCTCGACATCGGCGGCTATCCGGCCGCGGGCGTCGTGCGTCCCGGCAGCCAGAAGGAGCCTGCGGCGCCGAAGCCGACGCCGCAACCGCCGCAGGCAGCACCGAGCGAAGCTCCCGCCGCGCCGCACTAGCCGATCGGTGTGCGCCCGCCGCTGACGTGCTGTGCCACGAGGGCGAGCAGCTTGTCCGCACGCACCGGCTTGGTGATGTAGCCGACCGCGCCGAGCGACTTGCCGCGATGGTCGCCCTCCTCCACTGAAGTGAGGAAGATCACCGGGATCTCCGGCAGGCTCTTGTCGGCCTTCAGCGCCTCGATGAACTCGAAGCCGTCGAGGTGCGGCATGTTGACGTCCGAGATGATGAGATCGGGCGGGCTGCGCAGCACGAGATAGCCCGCCGCGATGGCGTCCTCGGCGACCTGGACCTCGTAGCCGGCCGCGGTGAGATGCAGACGGAGCAGGTCCCGCATGCTTTCATCGTCATCAACGGCAAGGATCGTGGCCGCCATTGGCGCTTCTTTGGTGCTGGTGGCCCGACTCGAACGGGCGACCTACTGATTACGAATCAGTTGCTCTACCAGCTGAGCTACACCAGCGATCAGGAGTCGCGCATTATACGCGGCCGGCCGCGGCGACCCTCCGGGGCGGCGTGAAGGGCGTCACGGCGGCTCACCGCCCGTGGGTGGAATCCAGCCGCCGGTCGCCCGCTTTTGCAGCGGCAGGCGGCGCTCCGTAGCATTCCGGCGACAAGAAAGGGGGATTCATGCGCGCCACGCGGGCCTGCACTGCCATCGGCTTCACCCTCATCGAGCTGATGATCGTGGTGGCGGTGATCACCATCCTCGGCTCGATCGCCTATCCCTCGTACATGTCCTACGCGACGCGCTCGAAGCGCTCCGATGCCCAGCAGCTAATGCAGGAGATCTCGCTGAGGGAGGGGCAGTACATCCTCGACGCGCGCGCCTACACGGCATCGCTCGGCTCCGGCGGGCTCAACATCGCGCGCAGCGGCTGGACCTGCACGACGAACTGCACCAGCCCCAATTACACGATCTCGGTCGCGGTGAATCCGGACACCACCACGCCGCCGTTCTACACCATCACCGGGGCTCCGGTGTCCGGGTCGGGCCAGGCGAACGACGGCACGCTGACGCTCACGCACACTGGCGTGCGGCAGCGCCTCGTCAACAGCGTCGACAAAGGCTGGTGAGCGCCGTGAGCCGCGGCTTCACGATCATCGAGGCGCTGGTCGTAGTCGCGATCCTCGGGATCTTCGCCTCGCTCGCCGCGCCGTCGATGGCGGATCTGCTCGCGGCCGCCGCGGTGCGGGGCGCGAGTTCCGATTTCTATGCTTCGCTTGCTGCCGCAAGGTCCGAGGCGATCAAGCGGCGCGCCAACGCGGTGGTGGCGCCGATCGGCGCGACCTGGAACACCGGCTGGACGGTCAAGATCGGCAGCAACACCTTCCAGCAGGTCGATGCCTTGAAGCCGCGCGTCGTAGTGGAGCCAAGCACGCCGACCTCGATCACCTACGGCATGAACGGCCGCGTCTCCGCGGGTGCGCAAACCATCAAGTTCTCCGATTCCGTGCGCACCGGCGTGCCGAAGCGCTGCGTGAGCGTCGACACGAACGGCCTGCCGCGCGTGCGGACCGGCTGCTAAGAGGAGCCCGCACGAAATGACCCGCCTGCAATCCAGCGCCCCGAGAACCGGGCAAGCCGGCTTCAACATGCTGGAGATCCTGTTCTCGCTGCTCATCGTCACGACCGGCCTTCTCGGCCTCGCGGGCACCCAGGTGGTCGCCCAGCGCGCCGAGCTCGAGTCCTATCAGCGCGCGCAGGCGATCGTGCTGATGACCGACATCGTCGATCGCATCAACACCAACAGGAAGGGCGCGATCTGCTACGCCGTCACCACCGATTCGGTCGCAGGCACGAAATACCTGGGCAGCGCCGGGGCAGGCAAATACGACATTTCCGCCTATTCCTGCCCGGCCATGGCGACCAACCCGGCGGCCGTGGCGCGCACGCAACTGGACCTCAGGTTCATCGACCAGATGCTGCTTGGAGCCTCGGAGACGATCGGCGGTAACAAGGTGGGCTCGATGATCGGCGCGCGCGCCTGCATCGGCTTCGACACCGCGGCGCAGGCCTATACCGTGGCGGTCGCCTGGCAGGGCGCCACCAGCACCTTCTCGCCGGCGAGCTGGCCGATCGCAAACAATCCCGCCCTGGCGCGCAACTGCGCGCTGGACCTCTACGGCACCGACACGCAGCGGCGCGTGATGTGGACGACCATCATGGTCGCCTCGCTGACCTAAGCCATGAGACAGCTCACCGTTCTGCGCAGCGCCCACCTCGGGTTCAGCCTGGTCGAGATGATGATCGCCATGACGATCGGGCTGATGATCGCCGCCGGACTCGTCACCATCTTCGCCAACACTTCGAATACGCAGCAGGAGCTGCGCCGCACCTCGCAGCAGATCGAGAACGGCCGCTACGCGATGGACGTGTTGAGCCAGGACCTGCAGGTCACCGGCTACTTCGGCTCCTACCGCAACCTCACGGCGCCGTCGAGCACCCCGGATCCCTGCAGCGTCGTTCTTGCGGACCTGCAGGGCGCCATCTCGTTGCCCTTGCAGGCCTACAACGCCGCCGCGATGACCGCGACGCCAACGCTGCCGGCCGGTTGCAACACCCTGCTGCCAGCAGCCAACCTATTGCCGGGCAGCGACATCATCGTCGTGCGGCGCTCCGACACGCAAATCGTCCCGATCGGCACCACGACGACCGCCGGCCAGGTCTATAACCAGGCCAACCCGACCACCATCGATCCTCATCTCAGCACCGGCGTCGCTACGACCTGCACAAGCAGGGCAGACGGCACGACCGCGACCGTTACGCGCCGTCTCCAGTATCCGGCGGCGACCGATATCTGCCCGAGCACTGCGGCCCCCGCGGGCTACCTGCGCCAATTGCACGTCCACATCTACTACGTTGCGCCCTGCAACGTCCCGTCCAGCGGCACCACCTGCGATTCGGCGGCTGACGGGGGCCGCCCCATTCCGACGCTCAAACGCGCCGAACTCACCACCGATGGCACCAATCCCGTTTTCCAGACGATGTCGATCGCCGAGGGAGTCGAGGTCATGAAGGTCGGCTTCGGCATCGACGACACGCCGAGCGCCGTCAACCCCGATACCGGGCGCATCGGCGACGGCTCTCCGGACCGCTATGTGCTCGCGCCGACGCTGGCAGAGCTCACCAACACCGTGACCGCGCGGGTCGATCTGCTGGTGCGCAATCCGGAACCGTCCGCCAGCTTCACCGACACGAAAACCTACGCGCTCGGCGTGGACCCCACGACGCCAACCAACCCGGCGCTCAGCGTAGCGGCAAGCACCCTGGACGCAACTTACCGCCGCCACGTGTATAGCGCGGAAATTCGACTCGTCAACCTGAGCAGCCGCAAGGAGATCCCGTGAGCCGGACCCTGCGCGCACAGAGCGGCATGGTGCTGATCGTCACGCTCGCCATGCTCGTGGTGATCACGCTCTTCGTCATCTCGATGGTTCGCCTGGGCAACACCAACGCCGTGATCGTCGGCAACATGCAGGCGCAGAAGGGCGTCGAGGCCGAGGCGCAGCAGGCGATCGAGATAGCACTCAACAAGTTCCAGTTCTTCGACGACACCATCCAGGAGCTCAACAGCTGGGCGACCTCGAGCACGGCCTACGTTACGTACAGCACCCTGTGGACCAACTACATGCCGACCGGAGCCACGTCCCAGCCGGCGACTCAGTCCGACGCTATCAAGGTCTATCGGCCGCAGTGCCTGTTCTTCGAGCCCTCGAGCGGCTACAGCGCGCTCTCGGGCATCGCACCGCAGGACACTTATTGGGACATGTCCGTTACGGCCAGCGATTCGAAGACCGGCGCCTCCACCGAGATCCACCAGGGCATCCAGATGCGGCTGCCCGCGGGAAACTGCAAGTAAAAGGAAAAGGTAAAGGGAGAACAATATGAAAAGCCTCCAACGCCTTCTGCTGAAGTCACTGTTCGCGGCGCTCTTCGCTTGCTGCGGCTCGGCGCTCGCCGCCGGTATCGACCTCGTCGGCGACGACACCGACCTCTTCACCACCAACCCGAACATCGCGGCCCAGGTGCCGAACGTCCTCTTCGTCCTGGACAACACCGCGAGTTGGGACCGGAACAATAACGGCTGGAACCAGGGTCTCGATGCAGGCTGCACCGCCGCCGGCATACCTGTAGGCGGAGGACAAGTAAAGCAGGGTTATGCGGAGCTTTGCGCGATCTACCTGGAGACCCAGAAGCTCTCGCCCGGCGTCAACGTCGGCATCATGATGTTCAATGACCAGAATCAGGGTTCATACGTCCGTTTTCCGATGTCTTCGATGACGTCGGCGAACGTCACGTCTCTGCAGACCCTGACGAAAGGAATGGACATCGGCTCGGCGACCAACAAGGTCGGGTCGAACTCCACGTACGAAGACAAGATGAATGACGTGTTCCGCTACTTCAACAGCCTGCAGACCTTTACGCAGAACGCGGCGCCAACCGTAGCGAATGTCGGCGGCTACGTCGATTCGTCGAAAAACAACTTCAAGTTCCTGTCCGGACAAGGCGGCGACACCTGCGGCTACGACTACGTCGTCTTCATCGGCAACGCGTTTCCGAACACCCAGAGCTGGACCGCGAATCCGCCCGCCGGAGGCGCCGCGGATCTGGTCGCGGCTGCCGCGCTGCTCAACGACTCAGCCAACGTCAGCTTCGGCACCAACAACGCGAACCTCGTGCCGCTGCAGAACAGCGGCAGCAACGCCGACGTCTGGGCGAAATTCATGTTCAATTACGGCGTCAAGGTCGGCACCGGCGCCTATCGCCATATCACGACCTACACCGTAAACGTCTGCCCCTGGAGCTCCACCGGCGCCGACACCTGCGCCTCGAGCGACCCGAACCAGGTCAAGCTGATGAAAAGCATGGCGAGCGTGAGCCAGGGGACGTACTTCCCGGTCAGCAATCTCGGCAGCATCCAGACTGCGCTCGCGCGTATCTTCGCGGAAGTGCAGGCCGTGAACAGCGTGTTCGCGGCGACCACGCTGCCGGTTTCGATCAACGTGCGCGGCACCAACCTGAACCAGGTGTACATCGGCGTGTTTCGTCCGGATTCGCTTGCGAAGCCGCGCTGGCTCGGCAACCTGAAGCAATACCAGCTTGGGGTCAATGCGAATACCGGCGCGCTGCAGCTGGTCGACGCGCTGGGCGTGCAGGCGGTGAACCTCAATACCGGGTTCATCTCCAACAGCGCCACGAGCATCTGGACGACCGCCTACGACGCGGACAGCAACACGACCGGTACGCAAGGTTTCTGGTCTTTCCGCTCGGCGGCCGGCTTTCCGAGCACCGATGTCGGCAGGGACCAGGACGCGCCCGACGGCGATCTGGTGGAGAAAGGCGGCGCCGCCGAGCGCATCCGCATCAAGTATCCCGTGCCCGATCAGACCACTCCGACCAACATGGAGCGCAACATCTACACCTGCACGGGTGCCTGCGCCACGAGCGTGGCCGCCGGTACGCCCTACGCGGTCTCCGGTACGCCTTTCAACATCGCCAACGTCAACGTCACCGGCACGCTCCTCGGCACCTACGCGGCCTTCAACGTAATTTCATTGACGGCGTCCGGCACCACCGCCACGGCCCAGACGTCGCTGCCGCACGGATTCGTGACCGGCAATACGGTCACCATCGCCGGCGCGGTGCCCAATCTGTTCAACGGCGCCTACACCATAACGGTGCCGCTCCTCAGCCTGGATACATTTACCTACACGCTTGCGGCCGGCCCCGATACGACCCACGCGTATGTGACGCAGCCCGGCTATACGCTCGTTCCGGGTACGGACCAGGTGATCGTCTCCAGCGCGAGTCCGGCCGCGTACAACACGGGCACCGCCGTCGCCATTTCGGCGGTGAGCGGCAATGCTAACCAGTACTCCTATACGCTCGCTACGTCGCCGACTTCGGCCGCGAGCGGCTATACCGTGACGGGGGTGCGCCAGGTCCAGCCATCCGCCGGACCGAGCAAAGTCACGTGGTCGAACGCCTCGAGCCTGAACAACGTCACGGTCAATCTTACGAGCCACGGCTACAGCAGCGGGGATACGGTCGCCATCAGCGGCGCGACCGACAACGCCTTCAACACCACGGGTTCCGTGGTCGTCGCGACGAGCGCCAACCAGTTCACCTTTACAACCGCTTCGAATCCAACGGGCGCCACGACCACCACGGGCATCGTGACGCTGACAGGCTCGCTGCCCAGCGGCTGGGGTAACGGCACGGTGGTGCAGATCTCCGGCGCCAGTGGGAACTTCAACTCGGCGGCCTCCGGCGTAGGCATCTCCTCCGTGTCCGGCAACACGTTCCAGTACACGACCTCAGGCGTCGTCAGCGGCAGCGCGAGCGGCACCATGATCGCGAACCGCATCGTCGCGAACCCGCCCGGGGATACCAGCACCTGGACGGTGAGCAGCGCCGTCCCCGCGAGCGCGACCGTGAACGAAGGCACCACGTGGAACATAAGTGCGATCACTACGACTGGCACCACCAACAGCACCCAGAGGGTCCAGCTCACGCTCGACCAGGCGAAATTCACGAGCGGCTCGAGCAAGGCGCTGCACCACCTTGCGGTCGGCGACACGATCAGCATTTCGGGGACCTGTACCTACAAGGTTGGCGGTACCACGGGCAACTGCAACGGCCTGACCATCTTCTCGATCACCGGTAACACCGATATCGTCAGCGGAACCCCTGGCGTGAGCTATAGCAGCCTGACCGGACCGGTCACGATCGTTCTGACCGGCACCGGCAGCGGCGGCGCCGCGACGCCCGCGAACATCAGCCAGACCAACATCAGCGGCGCGGAGATGGCCTTCGCAGGATCGGCCACCCGCAACGACACCATCCGGTTCACGCTGAGCCGCGGCCAGTTTTCCGGTCAGATCCTGCACCAGCTCGCCGGCAGCGACGTCGTGACTTTCGCGAACTGCACGTATACCGCGACGACGCCCGGGGGAAGCACCAGCGTCCAGAATTGCGCCGGACCGATTGCGGCGGTGTCCGGAAACTCGAGCGTCACCAGCACTACGGTTGCAGCCAGCACCTACGCCGACATCTCGGGCACGGTAACCGTCGACATCGTGCCCAACGCCTCCAATGCGGCGAGCGGCATCACCATCACTGCCACGCCGGCAGGTGGGACGCCGGCCGGCACTGCAACGACGATCGCATGGACCGGAGCGACGGTGTCGCCGAACATCGCGATTTCGAGCATCACGGCAGGACCGTTGACGGTTCAGGCTTCCGGCTTGATCTATGCATCGAAAAACGGCGACCTGACGAGCAAGGTGACCTCGATCGCCAACCAGTCGGTGGCGACCGGCACGATTACGGCCGGTCTGGCGACGGTGCCGGACGTGGCGGAGCGGGACAACCTGATCAAGTGGGTGCGCGGCCAGGACAACAAGGACGACGAGAACCAGAGCAGCACGAGCACGGACGTGCGTGCCTCGGCGCACGGCGACGTGCTGCATTCGCGTCCGGCGGTGATCAACTACAACCGCTACGGCGACAACAACGACATCTACGTCATCTACGGCGCGAACGACGGCATGCTGCACGCCATCAAGGGCGGCCAGTCGACCGACGG
>VBCP01000328.1 GCA_005888925.1 Betaproteobacteria bacterium
TGCTACTACCCCTTCGTCACCGGCATCGAGGGCTTCCCGTACATCTTCGAGGTGGTGAAGGCCGAGGAGGAAAGGATCAACTTCGGCGGCAACTGGCACAGCGACACGACCTATCTTGCGCAGCCGCCGCTCGCGACGCTGCTGCACGCGGTCGAGACGCCGAGCGCCGGCGGCGACACGCTCTTCGCCAGCACGCGCGCCGCGTACGACGCGCTATCCGACGGCATGCGCAAGCTCGTCGACGGCCTGGTCGGCGTCAACAGCGCCGGCCTCAAGCACGGCGGCGGGCGCAGCCAAATGCACAGCACGATCGGCGGCATGAAGGTGCACGGCACCGAGACCGCCGACCAGTACGAATCGGAGCACCCGGTCGCGCGCACGCATCCCGAGACCGGCCGCAAGTCGCTTTACTTGAGCCGCAGCCACACCATCCGCTTTCGCGACATGACCGAAGAAGAGAGCCGGCCGCTGATCGACTGGCTGCAGGCGCACCAGACGCGGCCCGAGTTCACCTGCCGCGTGCGCTGGGCGCCGGGCACGCTCACGGTGTGGGACAACCGCTGCACACAGCACAACGCGGTCAACGACTATCACGGCCAGCGGCGCCGGATGCGGCGCATCACGGTGGGAGCGCAGACACCGGTTTAACCCGAAAGCGGCTGGCCTCCGTTCAATGGCAGTACAAGGAGGCCACACCATGAAGAACCGCAGCCGCTTCGTCCTCAGTGCCCTGTATCTATTGACCATGAGCGCGCTCGCCGAGGAGAGCCGCATCAGCCGCGTGACTTTGTACGCGGGCAGCGCGACCGTCGAGCGCTCGGTCGCCGTGACGCCCGAGGCGAGCCGAGTCGAGCTGACCGGGCTGCCGGCGAACTTCGACGTGCGCAGCCTCCGGGTAGAAGCCGACCCCGGCATCCGCATCGGCGAGGTCTCGGTGCGCGACATCGGCCGGGCGAGCGCGCTCGGCGGGCGCGAAGCGGACCTCGAGGCGCGTATCCAGGGACTTAAGGATGGGCGGGCCATGCTCGAAGTGGAGGCGAAGAGCGCGGAGCTGGTGCGCGACTTCCTGGTATCGCTGAGCTCGCGCCCGCCCGCGGAAGGCGAGAAGCGCCCATCGGTCGACGCGAAGTCGATCCCGGTGGTGCTCGAGGCCATCCGCCGCGGCGGCGGCGACGCGCTCGGCGCGATCCAGCGCGTCGAGGTGAAGAAGCGCGCGCTCGACAAGCAGGTCGCGGCGCTCGAGCGCGATCTCGCGCGGCTGCGCAGCGGCGCGCGCGATGCGCGCACGCTGGTGGTGAGCTACTCGGCGACGCAGCCGGGCGAAGTGCGCGCGCTCTATCACGTGACTAACGCCGGCTGGCGGCCGCTCTACCGCGCCTCGCTCGACTCGACGGGCTCGAAGGTCGAGCTCGAGCGCCAGGCGATCGTGACGCAGCGCACCGGCGAGGACTGGCGCGGCGTGAGCCTGCGCCTTTCCACCGGCGTGCCGCGCGCGGCGAACATGGTCGATCCGGGCACGTGGGAAGTCGCTCTCGTGCCCCAGCTCGCCGAGCAGGGTTTCATGAGCGACAACCTCAGAGCAGCCCGGGAGAGCGCAAAGGTTGCGCAGGCCGCTCCGGCCTCGCGTGCGCGCGGGGACGAACCGAAAGCCGAGGTTGCCGAGCTCCAAACGCAGTTCACGACCGAGTTCGAGGTGCCGGGCCGGGTGGACCTCGGCGCCGACGGCCGTCAGGTGACGGTCTCCCTTGCCCGCCAGTCGCTCGCGGCGAAGCAGCGCGTGCGCATCGTGCCGCGGCGCGACGCGACGCCGCTCGTCACGGCGGAGTCCGCCTTCCCCGAGGGCGTGTGGCTTTCCGGCGATGTGCAGCTCTACCGCGACGGCAGCTACATCGGCTCGACCTACTGGAACACGCAGGCGAAAGAGCGCCTCGTGCTGCCGTTCGGCCGCGACGACCGCATCCAGGTCACCGTGAACCGTTTGAAGAACCGCAACGGCTCGGGCGGCATCATCGGGCAGCGCGCCGAGCGCCAGATCGTCGACCAGTACTCGATCACCAGCCGCCACAAGGCGCCGGTCGAGCTGCTGGTGCTGGAATCTGCGCCGGTCGCGGTATCGGACAAGATCACGGTGGAGGCGGCCTTCGAGCCCAAGCCGAAGACGCTCAACTGGGAAGAGCGCCGCGGCGTCGCCGCCTGGGAGCAGCCGCTCGTCCCGGGGCAGACGCTGAAGTTCGTCGCCGACTACACCATCAGCTACCCGAAGGACGTGGCGATCGCGGGCCTGCCTTAGAGCGTGGCGCCCGGCTGCGCGAGGGCTTTTTGCGCGAGCTGCAGCACGATCCAGTCGTAGGCCTCGTCGACCGAGTCGGTGCGGAACATGAGCTCGATGTCGGTGGCGCTGATCATGCCGTGGCGCGCGAGGGCATCGAAGTCGACGATGTTCTTCCAGTACTCGGTGCCGAAGAGCACGATCGGCAGGGGCTTCCTCATCTTGCGCGTCTGCACCAGCGTTAAGAGCTCGAACAGCTCGTCCATCGTGCCGTAGCCGCCGGGCATCACGATCACCGCCTTCGCGAGATAGGCGAACCAGAACTTGCGCATGAAGAAGTAGTGGAAGTGGAACGAGAGCTCGCGCGTGACGTAGGGGTTGTCGAACTCCGGCGCCGGAATCGAGATCGTCAGGCCGACGTTCAGGCCGTGCGCCTCGGCGGCGCCGCGGTTGGCGGCCTCCATGATGCCGGGCCCGCCGCCGGTGCAGACGACGAAGCGGCGCTCCGCATCGCCGAGCTCTTTCGACCAGCGCGTGAGGCGCGCGGCGAGTTCGCGCGCCGCCTCGTAGTAGGCCGACATCCGCAGCGCCATGCGCGCGTCTTCCAGGTTGCCGCCACCGTCTTCGGCCTGGCGCACGAGCTCTTCGGCTTCCGTGCGCGACTTGATGCGCGCCGAGCCCATGAATACCACCGTGTCCTCGACGCGATGAAAGTCGAAGCGGCTCTTGGGCTCGAGATACTCCGAGAGCATGCGCAGCACGCGCGCATCCTTGCTGTTGAGGAAGCCGGTGTTGTGGTAGGCCTTGGTGCTCGTGCGCTTGCGTTCGTTCATGGATGTTCCTAACCGTACATCTTCCAGCCGAAGCCCTTGCATTCGGTACAGACCTGGCTGCCGATCATGCCGGTCGCTTCGCAGCCTTCACACGCATCCCAGAGGTAGCTGAGCGCGCTCTTGAAGATACCGTAGCAGCGCCGGTTGTTGACGATCGCGGTACAGCGCTGGTTCAGCAGCTCGTGCTCGTTGGTGAGCGCATGGCAGACGTTGCAGGCGGCCAGGGGCTTCGCTTTCCTTTCCGGGCGCAAGAATTCACCGCTTCGGCGCCGGGTGGATGTTGTCCACCCAGTGCACCTCTTCGGGTTTTTCGACCACCGGGATGTCGAGATTGACCACCACCGGCTCCTGGCCGCTGCGGCACGCCCGGGCCGGCCTCGGCGACGAACTGCAGCTGGTCGCCCCAGCGCATGCGCGCCTTGCCCTTCACCACGTAGATCACGCTCTCCACCGGTCCGTGATGGTGCGCGCCGGTCTTCGCCTTCGGATGGATCACCACCGTGCCGGCCCAGAGCTTCTCGGCGCCGGTGCGCGCGTGGGTGATCGCCGCGGCGCGGTTCATGCCGGGCGTCTGCGCCGTGTTGACGTCGAGCTCGGTGCCTTTGACGACGCGCACGCCGTCGAACTTCCACTTGGGGGCTTCGTGCTGGTGGGCCATGGCCGATATTAACGCCAGTCGAGGAGCACAAGATTCGCGCGCGCCTTTTTCTCCGTGCGGTCGAGCACGAGCGCCGTCTCGAACTCGCGCCGCGCTTCGGGCTTGCGCCCGGCCTGGTAGTAGGCGTAGCCGAGGTTGTTGTGGGCGCGGGCGTTCCAGGGCGATGAGCGCACGCTTGATTGCCAGAGCGTGATCTCGTCGCGGTAGTCGAGCTGGCGCATCACGCTCGCGCCGGCGAACAGCAGGCACAGCGCTATCGCCACGACTCGTGGCCATTCGATCTGAGCAGCCAAAGCGAAAAACAGGCCCCAGCACGCGAGGTAGACCTGCCGGTCGTTGGCGACGTCCAGTCGCGGCACGAGGCTGTTGGTCGGCGCGAGCTGCAGGAAGAACCACAGGATGCCGAAGGCGAGCCACGGGCGGCGACGGAGGTTGGCGATGCCGAGCGCGAGCAATGTGCTCAACAGCAGCCCCTGAAAAGCGAGCGCCGGCGTCCATTCCATGAGGGTCGGCAGCGCGGGATCGATGTTGAGGTCGTGCAGGCCGACGAGGTGCCAGACGAGGTACGAGATGCCGCCGATCTGCGTGAGCAGGTTGCTGCCGAGGCTGCGCTCGCCGTAGCCATAGGCGAGGAGGTCGAAGTAGCGCTGGTTCATCAGCACCACGCCCGCGCCCGCGACGAGCAGCGCCCAGTGCGCCGCTTGGCGCTGCACGATCGTGCGCCATGCCGTGCCGCGGCAGAGCTCGATGAGCAGCAGCGCGGCGGGCAGCGTCACCGCGGTTTCGCGCGTGGCGACCGCGAGCACGAAGAGCAGGCAGCTGATGGTCCAGTGGGCGCCACGCACGTAGGCGAGCAGCGCGCCGAGATAGAAGGTCGCCATTAGCGAGGAGGAGCGGCCGCTGATGTAGGTCACCGCCTCGGTCTGCATGGGGTGCAGCGCGAAGAGCAGGGCGGCGAGCAATGCCGGGCTGACAGAATAATTACGGACGTTGTCCGGAATTAGGCGTTTGCCGATGAAGAAAAGCAGCACGGTGTTGAGCGCGTGCAGCGCGATGTTCACGAAGTGGAAGCCGAGCGGGCCGGGGTCGAGCGTCCAGTTGAGCACGTAGCTCGCTTTCAGCACGGCGCGCACGCCGGCGCCGGCGCGCTCGAAGAGCGTGCTCCAAGTGTGCACCGTCGGGTAGTCGACGATGACGTTGTAGTCGTCGAAGTGGAACGGGCCGATGAGCGACGGCAGATAGGCCAGCACTGCCACCGACGCGAGCAGCGCGACCGGGTTCACATCTGCGGGTGGAACTCGAAGGCGCGGTCGAGCACGCCGGCCGCGTTCCACCAGCGGTTGCGCGCGTTGAGGAGCACCAGCACCACGCGCACGCCCTTGCGCTCGGCGATCGCCACGAGGCAGTTGCCGGCGCGGCCGGTCGAGCCGGTCTTCACGCCGATCGCGCCCTCGTAGCGGCCGAGGAGCGCGTTGGTGGTGGTGAAGTGGAATCTGCGGCGGCCGTCGGTGGTCGCGATGCTGACGCGCTCCGTGCGGGCGAGGCGCGCGAACTCTGGGTGCTGCATCGCCTGCTCGGCAAGGCGCGCCAGGTCGGCGGCGGTGGAGTACTGGCCCGGCCGGTCGTGGCCGCAGGGATCGACGAACTGCGTGTCGCGCAGGCCGAGCGCGAGCACGCGCTGGTTCATGCGCGAGACGAAGGTGACGCCGAAGTGATCGGCGATCGCGCGGCAGGCGTCGTTCGCCGAGCGCACCACCATCGCGGCGAGGAGGTCGCGCACGCGCAACTGCTGGCCCGCCTTGAGGCCGATGCGGCTACCGGTCTCGCGCGAGGCGGCGCGGCTCACCGTCACTACCTCGTCGAGGCGCCCGGATTCCAGCGTCACCAGGGCGCTCATCATTTTGGTGAGGCTCGCCGGCAGATACGCGTCGGCTACGCGCGGAAAGCGGTCCTCCACCGCATGCGCGCTGCATGCGGCGAGGAGGACTGCGATGAGGATTACTTGCCGAATAGGCCTTTGATCTTGTTGATGCCCTGCGTCACGCCCTGCTGCACGGCCTGCTTCGGGTCGATCTTCTGCGGCGGGCTGTCCTCGTCGAGGCTGTTGTGCGCGAGGTAGTTGCTGCAGAAGTCGCTGTACTTGTCCTTGTTTTTCGAGGTGTAGCTGCGCCCCACGCAGTGCGCCTGGGCGAGCGGCTTCGCCTCGGCGGGGCAGAAGCGGCCGAGGTAGGCGAGCTGCTCGGTCTGCGCCGCGCGCGGGCATTGCGCGGCGCGCAGCTGCGCGGTCGACAGCTTGCACATCTTTGCCGCCTCCTCGTCGCCGTTGGCCTTGAGGAAGCCGTCCATCGTCTGGTAGCGCTTGCAGAACTCGGACTGGCTCGCCATGCACTTCGTCGCGACGGGCTTCGACTGCTCGCTCGTCAGCATCGTCTGGCAGGCGCCGGCCATCTGGTCGCACCTCGCGT
>VBCP01000330.1:0-10770 GCA_005888925.1 Betaproteobacteria bacterium
GTGTTCGAGTCGCTGGGCATGAAAGTCACGCCGCTCTCGGTGCACCAGACGCAGAGCGGGCCGGTCGGGACGTCGAATCGCTGCGTGATGTTCGAAGAGGGCTACCTCGAGCTGCTATCGCCGACGCATGACACGCCGGCCGCCGGCCGCGTGCGCGCACTGATGCGGCGCTATGACGGCGTGCATCTGGTCTGCTACGGCACGCCCGACGCCGAGGGCGAGCAGCGGCGCCTGCAGGCGCACGGCTTCGAGCCGCCACCGGTGGACGCATTCGAGCGCGCGGTCGACGGCGGCATGGCGCGCTTCAAGACGGCGCGCGCCGCGCCCGAGAAGATGCCCGAGGGCCGCATTCAATATGTACAGCAGCTCACGCCGGAACAGGTCTGGCGGCCGGCGGACGTGAATCCGCTCGCGCTCGAGGAGGTGTTCGTCGTGGGGAACGATCCCATCGAGACCGCCGCACGCTGGGCACGATTCGCGGCCCTCGTGCCGCGGCCGGAGGGCGATGGCGTGCGTTTCGAGACCGCGCGCGGCAGGATTTTCATCAGCACACGCCAGACGCTGGCAAAGCTGCTGGGCGAAGCGCCGCCGGCACCGGCGATCGCCGGCTATTCACTGCGCGCGAGTCATCCGGAGAAGCTCGCCGCGCGTTGTACTGCTGCAGGCATCAGCGTGCGCAAAAGCGGCGCGCGCTATGCCGCGAAGCTGCCCGCCGCGCTCGGCGGGGTGTTGGTGTTCGGTTAGAATCCGCCCACCTTAGGAGGAGGGACTATGCGTATCGCAAAAATCGCGCTCGCAGCCGCGCTCGTTTTCAGCGCCGCCGCGGCATCCGCGCAGACGGTCAAGATCGGCTTCATCACGAGCTACTCGGGCCTGAACGGCAACCTCGGGCCGTACATGGAGCGCGCGGTGAAGCTCTACCTCAAGCAGCACGAGAAGGAGCTCGGCGGCGTCAAGGTCGAGCTCCTCACGCGCGACGACACCGGTCCCAATCCCGACAAGGCGCGCCAGCTCGCGCAGGAGCTGGTGGTGCGCGACAAGGTGAATCTGCTCGCCGGCGTGATCTTCACGCCGAACGCGATGGCGATGGCGCCGATCGCCACCGAAGCGAAAGTGCCGTTCGTGATCATGAACGCCGGCACCTCGGTGATCAGCACGCGCTCGCCGTACATCGTGCGCAGCTCGTTCACGCTGTGGCAGTCGAGCTATCCGCTGGGCCAGTGGGCCTCCAAGAAATTCAAGACCGCCTATACGCTGGTGAGCGACTTCGGCCCGGGCCACGATTCGGAAGAGGCCTTCATCAAGGGCTTCACCGAGGGCGGCGGCAAGATGCTGGGCAGCGTGCGCGTGCCGCTGCAGAACCCCGACTGGGCGGCGTACATGCAGCGCGTCAAGGACGCAAAGCCCGATGTGCTGAAGGTGTTCATCCCGGCGGGCAAGACCGCGACCGCGGTGATGAAGAACTTCTCGGATTTGGGCCTGGCGCAGGCCGGCATCAAGCTGATCGGGCCGGGCGACATCACCACCGACGAGGAGCTGCCCAACATGGGCGACGTCGCGCTCGGCGTGCTGACGGTGCACCACTACTCCGCGGCGGCGACGCGGCCGCAGAACAAGGCCTTCGTCGACGCGTGGAAGAAGGAATACGGCGCCAACGAAACGCCGAACTTCGTCGCGGTCGGCGCCTACGACGGCGCCGCCATCATCGTCGACGCCATCAAGGCGCTGAAGGGCAAGCTCGATCCCGACAAGACGATGGAGGAGTACCTGCGCGAGGTGAAGAAGGTCGACGGGCAGCTCGCCAACGTCGAGATCGAGACGGTGGGCACCGCCGTCAAGGATCCCTGGAAGCAGCTGAAGAAGTAGCAATCCGCAACTGCAGGAGCTCGCCTCCGCTGTCGTAAGCGTCGCCTTCCACGGCGTCGCTTACGGCATGATCCTGTACGTCATCTCCGTCGGCCTGTCGGTGACGATGGGCCTGATGGGCTTCATCAACCTCGCGCACGGCGTGTTCGCCATGGCGGGCGGCTTCGTCCTCTCCACCGTGATGGCGCGCTTCGGCCTGCCTTTCCCGCTTGCGCTGCTGCTCGCCTTCGTCGTGGTTTCGATTGGCAGCGTGGTGCTGGAGCGGCTGCTCTACTCGCGCCTCTACGCCGCGGGCGACCTTTCACAGGTGCTGTTCTCCATTGGCCTGATCCCGCGGCCAGGTGCACATCCTGGGCCGCGACTTCCCGACCTACCGCGTCTTTCTCATCATCTTCTCGGCGCTGATCATCGTCGGCCTGTGGTTCGGCGTCGAGCGCACGCGCTGGGGCGCCATGGTGCGCGCCGCGGTCGACAACCGCGGCATGGCGCAATCGGTCGGCATCAACACGCAGCTCCTCTTCATGGCGACCTTCGCGCTCGGCAGCGGCCTCGCCGGCCTCGGCGGCGCGCTCGGCGCCGACATCCTGCCGGTGCAGTGGAGCTATCCCTTCGAGCACCTGGTCTACTTCCTGATCGTGGTCGCCGTCGGCGGCCTGGGCAGCCTGCGCGGCCCGTTCATCGCCGCGCTCCTCATCGGCGTCGCCGACACCGCATGCAAGTACTGGATCCCGGAGTTCGGCGCCTTCCTGATCTACGCGGCTACGATCGGGATTCTTCTGTGGAGACCGATGGGATTGTTCGGAGTGCGCGCATGAGCGGCTACACCAGCGACCCGCGCATCCGCTGGGCTGAGTTCCTGCCCTGGATGATCGCGCTCGCGGCGTTTTTCCTGCTGCCGGAATACCTCTCGCTCGGCGCCCGGGTGCTGATCTACATCCTCTTCGCGCTGTCGCTCGATCTGATCCTTGGCTACGCCGGCATCATCACCCTCGGGCACAGCGCGTTTTTCGGCCTCGGCGCCTACACCGCCGGCGTGCTCAGCGCGAAGTACGGGCTGACGGACCCATTCCTCCAGTTGCTCGCGGCGGCAGCGGCGGCAGCGCTCCTTGGCATCACCACCGGCGCGGTGATCCTGCGCACCAAGGCGCTGACGCTCCTCATGCTGACGCTCGCGATCACCTCGATCGTGCTCGAGATCGCGAACAAGGCGACCTGGCTCACCGGCGGCGCCGATGGGCTGTCCGGGGTGACGGTGGCGCCGATACTCGGCCTGTTCAAGTTCGATCTCTTCGGCAAGACCGCGTTCATCTACTGCCTGATCGCGCTGTTCCTCGGCTGGCTGCTGGTGCGCCGCATGATCTATTCGCCCTTCGGCGCGATGCTCACCGGCATCCGCGAGAACACCGCGCGCATGCACGCGGTCGGCGCGCCGGTCTACTGGCGCCTCGTACTGGTCTACACCATTTCGGCGACGATGGCCGGCATCGCCGGTGCGCTGCTCACGCAGGTGAATCAGTTCGTGGGCCTCAATGTTCTGGGACTGGAACCCTCCGGCGACCTGCTGGTGATGCTGATCCTCGGCGGCGTCGGGCGCCTCTACGGCGCCTTCGTCGGCCCGGTGGTGTATCTCATCGCGCAGGACTATCTCGCCAAGCAGTACCCCGAGTACTGGTACTTCGGCATCGGCGTGCTCCTCATCGTCGTGGTGCTCTTCGCCCGCGGCGGCATCCTCGGCATCACCGACAAATGGCTGCAAGCGCTCTCCAGACAGATACGCTCTGCAAGAGCTTCGGCGCGCTGACCGTCGCCGACCGGATCGACTTCCGGCTCGAGCCGGGAGCGCGCCACGCCCTCATCGGGCCGAACGGCGCCGGCAAGACCACCTTCGTCAACATGCTGACCGGCGCGATCGCGCCAACCAGGCGGCGCGCGTACGACGCGGCCTGGGCCGCACGTTCCAGGTCACCACGCTCTTCCGCTCGCTGCCGGTGCTCGACAACGTGGCGCTCGGCATCGCGGAACGCGACGGCGTTTCGCGCCGCATGTGGAAGCCGGCGAGCAAGCATAGTGAAATCACCGACGAAGCGATGCAGCTCCTCGCCACGCTGGCACTGACCAGCGACGCGCGCACGCCGGTGAAGGACCTGCCCTACGGCCGCCAGCGCCTGGTGGAGATCGCGATCGCGCTCGGCCTCAAGCCGAAGGTGCTGCTGCTGGACGAGCCCGCCGCGGGCGTGCCGTCGCAGGACTCCGGGCGCATCCTCGAGGTGCTCGCCGGCCTGCCGGGCGACATCGCGATCCTCATCATCGAGCACGACATGGATCTCGTGTTCCGCTTCGCGCAGCGCATCACCGTGCTGGTGCAGGGACAGGTGCTGGTCGAAGGCCGCCCCGACGAGATCGCGGCCGACCGGCGCGTGCGCGACGTGTATCTGGGCGAAGCGACGCATGCCTGAAGCATTGCGCCTGCAGGGACTGCGCGCCGGCTACGGCGAGACCGTGATCCTGGAGGACGTCGCGCTGAACGTTCCCGAACGCGGCTCGCTCGCCGTCCTCGGACGCAACGGCGTCGGCAAAACCACGCTGCTCGCGACCATCATGGGGCACACCACCTTCCACGCCGGCGAGATCAGCGCCATGGGACGCGCGATCCACTCGCTGCCGGTATACGAGCGCAATCGCCTCGGCATCGGCTATGTGCCGCAGGGCCGCGACATCTTCCCTTCGCTCACCGTGGAAGAGAATCTCACGGTCGCGGCCCGGCCCGGCGCGCGGTGGACGCTCGAGCGCGTCTACGACCTCTTTCCGCGCCTCGCCGAGCGCCGGCAGCACCGCGGCAACCAGATCTCCGGCGGCGAGCAGCAGATGCTCGCCATCGGCCGCGCGCTGATGGGCAACCCGGTGCTGCTCCTGATGGACGAGCCGCTCGAGGGCCTGGCGCCGATCATCGTCGAGGCGCTGCTCGCCTCCCTCAAGCGCCTGATCAGCGAAGACTCGCTCGCGATCGTGCTGGTCGAGCAGCACGCCAAGCTCGCGCTGCAGGTGACACGCGAGGCGCTCGTCATGAGCCGCGGCCGGGTGATCCACCACGGCCCGAGCGCCGAGCTCCTCGCCGATCCCGAACGGCTCGCGAGTCTGGTGGTCGCGCAGTAAGATTCGCCGGATGAGCGCCATTCGGGACCCGGCCCGTTCGAACCTGCTGCTCGCCTTGCTGCTGCTACACATGGCGGCGAGCCTCTGGCACCACATTCACAACGGGCAATTCGCAGACGAGTATCCGAACATGCCGACCGGCTTCCCGATCTGGCTCGCCTACGCTGCATGGGCCTTCACCACCGCAGCAGGACTCGCCGGTTATTACTGGGTGTGCAACGGCAGATGGCTTCTTGGCTTCGGTGCGATGGGCCTGTACGCGGCCTACGGCCTTCTTGCCTTCGGGCACTACACAATGGCATCGATGTCGGCGCACACATTAGTGCAGAACGCGACGATCTTGTCGGAGGCACTGACCGCGATGCTGCTGTTGGGCACGGTGATGGTGTTCCTCGTGAGGGAGAGGGACGCATGAAGCTGCTGCTCGCCGCCATCGTGCTTCTCCTCTGCAGCTGCGCGCTGGCCGACGCGCCGCAGCCCTGGCGCGCCGTCGACCTCGACCGGCCGGGCGCGCTCGAGGCGCTGAAGCTCGACCACCCGGGGCACTTCGCCAAGGTCGAGAAGATCCTGAGCGAGGCGCCGCAGCGGCCTTACGCCTCGGTGCGCGGCTGGATGCGCACCGAGTTCGACGCCAGGGACGTCGACACCTCGTACCTGATGAAGACGAGCTATCCGGCGCTCGCCCGCATTACCTTCACGCTCGACGAGCGCCAGTACACCAAGGTCATCCGCATCGACGCTCCGGCCAAGGCCGTTCCGGCGAAGTAGTGGCCGATAGCGCGGGACCGCTGGTCTTCATAGCAGTCGCGTTTCTCTTCGCGGGCTTCATCAAGGGCGCGATCGGCATCGGCCTGCCGACCGTGGTGATGGGCCTCCTCAGCATCGTCATGCCGCCGGCGCAGGCGGCAATGTTGATGGTGATCCCGGCGCTCGCCACCAACATCTGGCAGATGGCGGCCGGGCCAGCGCTCGCGGCGCTGTTGAAGCGCTTCGGTTGGCTGATCGCCGCAGTGTTCGTCGGCACCTTCGCGACGATCGGCCTCATGACCAAGACCGGCGCCTTTGCCCAGACCGCGCTCGGCGCGGTGCTCGCCGCCTATGGTGCATACGGTCTCTTCGCCCGGCGCTTCGAAGTCCAGCGGAAGAACGAGCGCTGGCTCTCGCCGCTCATCGGCCTGGTCACCGGAAGCCTGAGCGGCGCGACCGGCGTGTTCGTGATCCCGTGGGTGCCCTATCTCACCTCGCTCAAGATGAGCAGCGAGGAGATGGTGCAGAGCATCGGCGTTCTCGCCTTCGTCTGCCCGCTGGCGCTCGGCCTCGCGCTGGCGGTCCACGGCCAGTATCGCGCCGATTTCGCCGGCGCTTCGTTCCTGGCGCTGTTTCCGGCGCTGGCCGGCATGTACATAGGCATGCGCCTGCGCCGGCGGCTCGCCGCGGCGGTATTCATGCGCTGGTTCTTCGCCGGGCTGATCGCGCTCGGCGGCTACATGGTGCTACGCAGCCTGCGTCTCGCGTGAGAGGAAGCCGCCCGCGATCTCGGCAAAGGCCTCCGCCGCGTCCCACTGCACGAGATGGGCGCAGCGCGGCAGCAATTGCAGGTTGAGTTTGGGATCGATCGCTTTCGCCCGTTTGGCGCGCTCGGCGGCTTGGCCGCGATCGTTCTCGCCATAGAGCATCAGCAAGGGCACCGGGCACTTCCCTACTCGCTGCCAGGGCGCTTCGCCGCCTTTGCTGCCTTGTCCCTTCGCCGCCTGGCGCGCGAGGAAGGCGCTGAAGTTCTTGCCGACGCTCATGCGATGGCGCAGTTCGAGCTCCTCGGTGGTGATCAGATCACGGTTGTAGAGATTTCCCTCCAGCAATGCCCGCGTGTCGGCCAGTGTCGGCTCGCTCTCGCCACCCTCCTCGCCTTCGGCTGCCGCCTTCTCCGCGAAGCGCGGCAGCAGGCTGCCCGTGGCGAGCACGACGACTTTGCTGATCCGCTGCGGATCGCTGAACGCGAGGTCGAGCGCGATGCGGCCCGCTTGCGAGTGGCCGACGAGGGCGGCGCGCTCGATTTTGAGCGCGTCCATGAACGCGAGCACGAACTTTTTTCGGTAGGAAAGCGAGACATCGGCAGGATTGTCGGTGCCGCCGAAGCCCGGCAAATCGGGCGCGATCACGCGCAGGCCGTGCGCGGCGAGCGGCGCCAGGTTGCGCGTCCACACGTCGGCCGAGGAGCCGAGCGAGGCGCCGTGCAACAGCACCACCGGCGCGCCCTTGCCGGCGTCGAAGTGACGGACGCTCAGAGCGTCAACGCGGATTCTTTTCGGCAACATCCAAGAGCACACCGTCGACGTCGGCAATGCGGTACTCGCCGAGCGAACACGAGGAAGCGAAGAGCTTCATGCGCGCTTCGCCCTCGCGCCCGGCGAGCGCCCGCGCGCGAAGGTGAGGATTGTTGTCGCCGAGCTCCTGCAGACGTTGCTTGAAAGCGTCGAGGCTCTCGACCTCGAAGCCGATGTGATCGGGTCCCGGCCGCACGATGCCGGTGCCCTCGAAGTCGGTGATGCGCCAGGGCATCAGCACCAGCGTGACCCGCCCGTCGGTGAGGTGGAAGTTGCCGTGCTTTCCCTTGGCGGGCTGCAGGCCGCACACCTCGGCGTAGAAATCGGCCACCCGCTCGGCATCGAGGGTGCGCAGCGCGAAGTGGCTGATGCGCCGCGCCGCCGGCTTCTCGGATTCGACGTACACCGAGGTGCGGTTCTGCATGTCGCGTTGCGAAAGATCGAAGAGGTTGCCGGCGGGATCGTGGGTCGTGATGCCGGCGAAGGGCCGCGTGCTTGGCCGCTTGACGACCTCGACGCGGTGCTTCTTCAACCGCTCGAGGATCGGCGCCACTTCGTCGACCTCCAGGCCGAAGTGATCGAGGCCCGCCGGCCGGCCGGGCTTGCGCGGATTGATGTTGAGGCCGACGTAGCCGTCGCCGACCGTCACCGCGCGCTCCGGGCGCGGATCGGCCGCGGTGCGCATGCCGAACGCCGCTTCGTAGAACTTGCCCTGCAGCGCGTAGTTGTCGCTGACGAGGGCGATATGCTTCAGCTTGGCCGGCATGACTAAGGCGCCCTGGCGAAAGTCTGGCGGAAGTCCTTCTCGTGCTGGTTGAATTGCGCCGCGAGGCGCGGATGCACGTAATGCACTTTGAGCGCTTCGCCGCCCGCGCCGTCGCCGAGATCGGTGCGCGCGGGAACTCGGCCGCTTCGCTGGATGGTGCGTTGTCCTTGCTTCGACAGGAGGAAATCGACGAACAGGCGCGCCGACACCGGGCGGGGTGCCTTGGCCGAAATGCCGACCTGGCTGGGCGACGTGATCACCGGATCGAGGCTTCGCACCCAATCGACCGGCGCGCCATCAAGCCTTTCCTTGTCGACCTCGTTGGCATGCACCAGCGCCAGCGGAAACTCGCCGGCGACGAGGAGCCGCGTCAGCAGATGATGGCCGCGGCGCTGCTGTGGCTTCTGGCCGCTGAGCGCGCGCATGAAGCTCGTACCCTTGTCGCGCCCCAGGTAGTCGAGCATCGCGGCGTACCACTCCACATCGCTCTCGTCGATCGCAAGCTTCCCCGCCCAGCGCGGCGCGAGCAACTCGTCCCAGGTTTTCGGCGCGGCGGCCGCGGGGACGAGCTTGGTGTTGTAGCCGATCACGTATTGGCGCACGTAGATCGCCGCCCAGCGCCCGTCCGGATCGACCGCGCCGGCCGGATAACCGCTCTTCGCTTCCGGCGATGCATACACCGCGAGGAGACCCTCGCGGTTCAGCGCATCCATGTCGAGGAGATTGAACGAAACGACGTCCCAGGTGAAGCGGTTGCCGCGTGCTTCGGTGAGGATGCGCGTGCGCACCTTCTCGCCGGTGGCGCGCACCATGGCGACATCGAGAAACGGATAGCGCTGCAGGAACACTTTCTTCACCGCCTCGGCGTCGGGCACGTTCATCGCCGTGTACCAGGTGACTCCGCCCTCGGCGCGCGCCCGGTCGATGCGCGCATCGGCCGCCGCCGCACCGCAGCACACGAGCAGGATGAGAAACGCCATGCGCTCCATCGGCGGGCATTGTGCTACATATATCCGCCGATGAAACTGCCGCTCGCGCTTCTCGCCGCAGTGCTTGTCTCGCAGCCCGCGCTCGCGCAGCGCGCGAAGCCTGCGCCGGTCGGCTTCCCCGACGGTCCCGGCAAGGACGTGCTGGTCAACAAGTGCTTCCAGTGCCATAGCCCCAACATGTGGATGGACCATCGCCAGGACCGCCGCGGGTGGGAGAGCACGCTCTACCGCATGGTAGGGCGCGGCGCCCTCTGGACGCAGGACGACATCAAGCAGATGGCCGACTACCTCGGCAACGTGTATGGAAGGAAAGCGCAATGAGAGAGCTCGTCGCGCGTTACCTGTCGCAATCCATTTCTCGCCGCGCGTTTCTCAAGGGCATGACCACCGCCGGCATCTCGCTCGGCGCGGCGCAGGACATTCTCGAATCGCTGGTGCCCGTGGCGCATGCGCAGGCCAAGGAAGGCACCGCGTTCAAGGTGGTGGAAGGCACGGGCGCGCTGTGCTTCGCCGAGCAGCTCATCGCCTCGGGCGTGAAGTACGTCTTCGGCAACTCGGCGAGCGAGGACGCGCAGTTCTACGAGGCGCTGGTCGACCGGCCGCAGCTCAAGTACATCCTCACGCCGCACGAGGGACCGGGAGCGGCGATGGCCGCGGGCTACGTCAAGGCCTCGGGCGAGCCGACCATCGTGATGCAGGCGGCGGTGGTTGGCCTCGTGAACGCCATGGGGCAGATGTTCAACGCCTACAAGGAGCAGACGCCGCTCGTCTTCTACAGCTACCGCACCGACCAGACCGGCCGCGCCGGGCGCGACGGCTTCGAGGAAGTCGCGAACCAGGAGCAGCTCGTGCAGCCGATGACGAAGTACGCCTGGCTCGCGCGGCGCGCCGACATGATCCCCGAGACCGTGCGCCGCGCCTTCAAGGCGGCGTGGACGCCGCCCTATGGGCCGACCTATTGCTCGTGGCATTCGGACTTCAACGACGAGGGCGTGCGCGCCGAAGTGGTGATGCAGGAAAAGGTCGACCCGCGCATGCGCGTGCGGCCGAACCCGGCGGAAGTCGAGCGCGCGGCGAAGCTGCTGGTCGAGGCGCGCATGCCGGTGATGATCGTCGGCGACGAGGTCTACAGCGCCAAGGCGATGGCCAAGGCGGTGAAGCTCGCCGAGCTCCTCGGCATGCCGGTGACGCAGGCGCGGCAGATCTACGCCAACTTCCCCGAGACGCATCCGCTGTGGGTCGGCTCGCCGCCGGCGGCGCGGCTCACGTCGCTCGACTATCCTAAGAACCCAGATGTGATCCTCAACGTCGGCAACAAGCTGCAGCACAACAGCCCGGTGCCGATGGTCGCGCGCGGCGCGAAGTTCATCGACATGCGCATCGACAGCCTCTCGATGGGCAACGTGGTCGAGCTCGACGTGCCGCTGGTCGCCGACGTCGCGCTGGGGCTCGACGACCTCAGCGCCGCCGTGTCGCAGCTCATCACGCCTGCGTTCAAGCAGAAGGCCGCCGCGCGTGCTGATGAAACCCGGCGCTTCCATGAGAAAGCCCGGGAGCTGCGCGATCTGGTGATGAAGAATCCCGACTGGGACCGCGCGCCCATGCTCGCCGATCGCGTCACGCGCGAGATCGCGCAATTTGCCGACAAGGACGCGATCATCGTCCACGAGGC
>VBCP01000330.1:10932-16614 GCA_005888925.1 Betaproteobacteria bacterium
CGATCGTCTACAACAACCACGCCTATAGCGGCCCGCACAGCCGCGTGATCGAGAAGGTGCCCGGCGGACGCATGGTGCAGACCGGGCACTTCTTCCACGACTACCTCGGCAGCCCGGACATGAACATGGCCTCGATCGCCAAGGGCTTCGGCGTCGACGCCGAGGTGGCGCACTCGCCCGCCGAGCTGCGCGCCGCGCTCGGGCGCGCGCGCAAGGCGGCGGCCGACGGCAAGCCTTACCTCATCGACGCGCAGGTCGCGCGTGTCGGCGTCGCCTGGGCGGACAAACCTTGGGTCCCATCAATTCGGGGACGCAGCCCGAACTAGTTCCGGGACGGAGCCCGAACTCGTGCTTTCCGTGCGCGCGCTCACCTTCGACGTGTTCGGCACGGTCGTCGACTGGCGCAGCTCGATCATCCGCGAAGGCGAGCTGCTCGCCGCGGCCAAAGGCCTGAAGATCGATTGGCCCGCGTTCGCCGATGCCTGGCGCGCGGGCTATCGGCCGGCGATGGACCGCGTCGCGCGCGGCGAGCTCGCCTGGCAGACCATCGACCAGCTGCACCGCTCGATCCTCGACGGCCTGCTCCAGCGCTTCAACATCACCGGGCTCGACGAGCGCGACATCGAGAAATTCAACCGCGTCTGGCACCGGCTCATGCCCTGGTCCGATGCCGTGCCGGGCCTCAACCGCCTGCGCTCGCGCTACGTGCTGGCAACTCTATCGAATGGAAACATCGGCCTGCTCGTCAACATGGCGAAGAATGCCGGCCTGCCGTGGGACTGCGTGTTGTCGGGTGAGCTGATCCACAAGTACAAGCCCGATCCCGAGGTCTACCGCATGGCGGCGAGATTGCTCGGATTCGAGCTCGCCGAGGTGATGATGGTGGCGGCGCATCCGCCGGATCTCGACGCGGCGCAGCGCACCGGGCTCAAGACCGCCTACGTCCCCCGCCCCCTCGAGCACGGCGCCGAACGCCGCGCAGACCCCGGCGGTGGTCGCTTCGACGTCGTCGCCACCGACTTTCTGGATCTGGCCGCCAAGCTCGGCGCCTAGGACGCGCTCCGAAATAAAAAAGGCCGCGAACTTCGCGGCCTTTTTTGCGCCCCGAGCGGCTACAAGGTGCGCGTGCCTCTGATCTCGACTTCCACCCGGCGGTTGCGGGCGCGTCCCTGAGTCGTCTTGTTGTCGGCCACGGGACTGGTCTTGCCGCGACCCGTGGTTTTGATCTTCTCCGCGTTGATGCCGTGAGTCGCGAGATATTGCTTCACCGCGTTGGCCCGGCGCAGCGACAGGCGCTGGTTCGCCACATCGGTGCCGACGTTGTCGGTATGGCCGGTGACCGCGATGGCATCAAAGCTCACGTCCCTCAGCTTCGCCGCGAGCTCGCCGAGCTTCCCCTGGCCTTCGGGCTTCAGGTCCGCCTTGC
This sequence comes from Betaproteobacteria bacterium, assembly GCA_005888925.1. Classification (GTDB taxonomy): domain Bacteria; phylum Pseudomonadota; class Gammaproteobacteria; order Burkholderiales; family SG8-39; genus SCGC-AG-212-J23. The sequence continues at coordinate 12,359 of VBCP01000330.1, forward strand.
CGGTATCGAACGACGCGTCAGCGCCGAGCGTGATCGACTGCGTCCTCGCCCGAACCGGCACGGCCGCGGGCGCGGCGGCGAGCGGCGCTACGGCGATCGGCGCCGGCTGCGGCCGCGGCGCCTCGACCAGCTTCGGCTCCGGCGCACGCGGCACGACCGGCGCGGGCGCGGCTTCGAGCGGCGCTACGGCGATCGGCGCCGGCTGCGGCCGCGGCGCCTCGACCAGCTTCGGCTCCGGCGCACGCGGCACGACCGGCGCGGGCGCGGCTTCGACCTTCTTCATGGGCTTCGGCGCGGCGTCCGCATCGCACTCGGCGATCGCCTTGGCTTCGGTCCATTGCGCCGTGCGCCAGCAAAGGCCGAAGGGATTCTTCACGACGTCGGCGGAAAGGTCGCGCGCGTAGCCGTCGTTGCTAACGGTCTGCGCGGACGCCGCCGCCGGAAGCACGGCGAGAACCAGGAACTGCACGAGGATCGTGAACTTCATGTTCTATCTCCCTGAGTGGTCAAGACGAAGTGATTTTGCCGAGTGTAAAACCTCGTACAAAGGACCTTCAGCACGCCCGCGCGGGAGCACAGGTAATATGTCACGCCGATGAGCGAGCCGCTGCAGGCCTGGCACGAGTTCTATTTTCTGCTCGGCACGTCGGCCGCCGCGCTGACCGGCCTGATGGCCGTGGTGGTCTCCATCAACCCCGATACGATCGCGGACCGCCCGGCGGCGGGCGTGCGCGCGTTCATCACGCCGACGATGGTGTTCTTCACTACCGCGTTCGCCGTGTCGGCGCTGCTCTTGGTGCCGCATCTTTCGGTGCGCTCGCTGGCCGTGCTCCTGGCGCTGACCGGCATCGCCGGCATCGCCTACCTGGTCTGGACGCGCGGCCATCATTACTACGTGCACGGCGTCGAAGACCAGCCGCCCAACCTCGACCGTGAGGACTGGATCTTCTTCATCGGCCTGCCGTATCTCAGCTATCTGCTGCTTATCGTGGCGGCGCTCGGCATCTGGCTGCGCGCCGGCTTCGGCCCGCCGACCCTGGCGATCACTGCGATGCTCCTCGTCGTCACCGGCATCCACAACGCCTGGGACCTGGTGATCTGGCTGGCGCAGCAGAAGCGCCGCGCGAGCTGACATGCCGCTGCTCCACGTGCGCTGCGCCAAGTGCCGCAAGATGATCTCGACCGGCCTGGACGTCGACTTCGAGACCTTCAAGGACCTGACGGACACCGAGCGCACGCTCGAGTGCCCGCGGTGCGAAGAAACGCAGGTGTGGAGCCTGGACGACGTCGACCGTTCGGTCTTTAAAGCCTGAGCAAGCGCTCCGCGTTGCGGTGCGCGATCTTTTCCTTGTCGGCATCGCTCAGCGAGAGCTTGCGGAAGAATTCCATCCCGGTCTGGTTCGACTCGTAGGGCCAGTCGATCGCGAAGAGGATGTTGTCCGCGCCAAGCGCGAGCAGCGTGCAGACGAAAGCGGGCTCGAACCAGTTGCCGCTGGTGGTCACCAGCAGGTTCTCGCGCAGGTACTCGATCGGCTGCTTCTTCAGTCCTCGGCGCTTCGCCGCATGCAGGCTGTGGTCGTTCAACCGATGCATCGCGAACGGCAGGCCTTCGCCGAGGTGGCCGAGGATGATCTTGAGCTTCGGATAGGCGTCGAACAGGCCCGAGAACAAGAGGCGCAGGAAGTGGCAGCTCGTGTCCACCGCGAAGCCCCACGGCGCGCGCGCGAGCTCCTCGTAGCCGTCGAAGTACGCCTTCACCACTTGCGGGTGCGGCAGCGCCGGGTGCAGGTAGACCGGAACGCCGAGCTTCTCCGCGCGCTCCCAGATCGGCCAATACTTTTTCGCGTCAAGGAACTCGCCCTGCTGGTGGCTGTGGAGCATCGCGCCCTTGAAGCCGAGCTGCGTGACGCAGCGCTCGAGCTCGTCGACCGCGGCCTTCGGGTCGGCGGTGGGCAGCGCCGCGAATCCCGCGAAGCGCGCCGGGTGTTTTTGAATTGCTTGAGAAAGCCTATCGTTGGCATCGCGCGCCATGGGGACAGCCACGTCCGCGCCGAAGCCCTGCGGCCCGGGTGAGCCGAACGACAGCACCTGCATGTCGACCCCGTGCGCGTCCATGTGCGCGAGCCGCTTCGCGCCGAGGTCCAGGTTCTGTTCCATGATGTCGTGGCCCATCACCTGGCTGCGGCTCGACAGGTAGAAGTTGCGGTACTCGTTCGCGCCGACCTTCTCGCGGTACAGCGGCGTGATGAAGTGCTCCTCGATGGCGATGATTCTCATGGCTTCGAGTAGCGCTTCTCGAGCTCGAGCTGCTTCTCGCCGCCCTCGCCCGCGGCGGGAACGTCGGGGATCGGGTAGCTGCCCGCCGCATGCTTCGCCTGGAATTCGTCCCAGGCCGCAACACCACGCGCCTGGAATGCGCGCATGAAATCGGAGAGCGCGGCCCAGATCACATGGTGGGTGAAGCTCGGATACCAGGCGACGTTCACGCCGAGCGCGAGGTGCTCCTCGGCCGAGAGGTAGCGCGGCAGCTTGCCCTTCATGAACGAGAGCACGCCCTTCACCGCGGCGCGCGCCTGCCGGATCTCGTCGGTCGAATGCGGCGACTCGAACTGCACCCAGTCGACGCCCGCCTTGTCCTGATAGGCGCGCAGGCGCTCGATGCACGCGGCGAGGCCGCCGTTCACCGCGTCGCGCGCGTAGCACTGCGCCATGATGACGAACGCCGGATCGAGCTCGTTCTTCATGTCGACCGCAGCGCGGTAGCGCGCCATCGCCTGCTCGAGCGGCACCACCTCGACGCCGGCCCCGCCTCGATGCACTCGCGCACGAGGCGCCGCACTGCCATGACGCCGCCGTGGCCGGTATCGCCGTCGAGGATCACCGGAAACCCGACGCTGCTCGCGATCCATTTGCCGATCTGCACGCACTCGGTCATGGTCGCGGTGCCGACGTCGGCGAGTCCGGTATAGCCGCCCACCACTGCGGAGGTGCCGACGAAGCCCGCTTCGCAGCCCGCGCGCTCCATGATGCGCGCGAGCGCCGCGGTGGGCGGATGCAGCACGCTCAGCACACGATCTTTCCTGGCGAGGAGCTCGCGCAGGCGAACGGATTTCGGGTTGCTATTGAAGGCCACAGCGCGCGTAGAGCCGCACCGCGTTGTCCCAGAACAGCTTGCGCTTGCGCGCCTGCGGCATGTCCCAGTCGAGCACCTTCTGCACCCCACGAGATCGATCACCGCGTTGGTGAGCTTCTCGCCCTCCGGGATCTCGATGCTCTGGAAGTAGCGCCCGCCGGTCACGTAGTCGCTCGGTTTCGCCTTGAGCTTGGGAATCGCGGCGGCGATGGTCTCGGCGTGCTCATCGATGCGGCTCATCCAGAAAGGCAGCCAGCCGTGGCCCGCCTCGAGCGTCGCGACGCGCAGCTTCGGATAGCGGTCCATCACGCCGGCGCCAATCAGCGCCGCCATGTTGCGCATGCCGCACCACGGATGCGCCGCCGAGCGCTGCAGCCAGAGGTTCTCCCAGGTATCGAGGCCGCCGGGCGCATAGGGCGGCATCACGGTGAAGGTGTGCAGCACGACGGCGAGATCGTGCTCCTGCGCCGCGGCCCACACCGGCTCGAGCGACGGGTGATCGAGCGGCACGCCGTAGGGCGCGTATGCCATCACCGCCCACGCCCAGCGCTCCTTGCCGCAGCGCTTGATCTCTTCGAGGCCCGATTGCACGTCGCGCGTGCCGACGAGGATCAAGCCGCCGAGGCGCTGCGGATAGGCGCCGCAGTACTCCGCCATCCAGCGGTGATACGCGCGATACATCGCCATCTCGAGCTCGACGTCCTCGCCCGCGGTCCAGGTGCCGAACCAGCCCGAGGGCAGCGTCAGATTGACGTCCACGCCTTCGTAGTCCAGATCTTTTATTCGCTCGCCGGGCTCATGATCGCCGCGCGCCGACGGCTCGCGGCTGCGCTTGGCGCCGGTGAAGCCCGCCATGTAGCCGCCCTTGTCGGGCTCAGCCTGCGCGGTGCCGAGCTTGCGCAGGTAACGGCGCTGGCCTTTCGTGTACACGGGATAACCCTTGCTCTTCGCGCGATGCGGCTCCCAGGCGCCGAGCTTCGCTTTTTCCGCACCGGAGAGGTAGCGCTCGAGCACATCCATGTAAGGCCCGACGTGCGTATCGGAATCGAAAATGCGGAAACCGCTTCGCGCCATGCCGCATTCTAGTGAGGTATACATTGCGCATGACCCGGCTTTTCGCATT
>VBCP01000331.1 GCA_005888925.1 Betaproteobacteria bacterium
CGAAGTTGGCGCCGTTGCGGCAACCGGCGCAGCCCGTGAACATGAACGTGCGCAGACCTTTCTTCTGCCGCTCGGTGAGCGCGCCGTCATCACCCGCAAGGAAACGGTCGAACGCCGCCGGCGTGGTGAGCGTCGCCTGATACGCCGCGAGCGCGCGGCCATAGTTCGTCGCGCTGAGCGGCTGGGCGTCCTCGACAAAGGCGGCGCGGAATTTAGGCAGGTACTCGAGCTCGGTCAGCTTCGCGATGCCGATGTCCTTCGACGCGAAGCCCATCGAGCCCGTGAGCGAGCCCTCGGCCTGGTCGGCGCCGCTCTTGCGATCGCCGAGCCAGCGCAGCATCGGCTGGCTCATGGAATTGAAGATGGTCGGGGAATGGCGCGAAGTGAGCGCACCGCGCGCATCCGGCGAGAACTGGCGCCGATCCGCGCCCCAGTCGCGCGCGGGGTGGCAGCTCGCGCATGCCGTCTTGCCGTCGGCGGAGGCCCGCGTGTCCCAGAAGAGCGCGCGCCCGAGCTCGGCTTGCGGCGACGCTGATTCGGTACTGGCCTTGAGCTGCCCGAACAGCGCCGCGGCTTCGCGGCGCAACGCGTCGTCCGCCTTTGCCGCGCCCGCAGCCCCGATTCCGATTGCGACAGCGACCAGTAGGACTTTCATATCGGCTCCCCCTCCAGGCACGATACACGCGAACAAGGTCGATTTGCCTTCGTGATTATGGAAAGCTAGGCGTCACCCAAAATAGGAGCCAGCCCATGGCACCGGATGCGACGACCCCCGCCGGCCATGCCTCGCACTCGGAGACCCTTCTAAGGCGCATCCTGGGCGGCATGTCGGTCTTCACCATGCTCATGACGGTGCCGCAGGTCCTGACGATATGGGTTTCCCATCAAGCCGCCGGAGTGTCGGTGGTTTCATGGAGTGCCTATTTGCTCTCCGCCACTCTGTGGTTTTGGTATGGGCTGCAAAAAGCTGACAGGAACATCTACTTGCCGTGTATTGGATGGGCCGGTTTGGATACCGCGGTGATCGTGGGTGCTGTGATCTATGCATGACGCCGTTCGGGAACAACTGCGCGTGATCGAAGCCGTCCTTCGGCGCTGGGGGCGTCTCGATGAATGCGATTCGCATGCGCCCGGGATCCTGGGAAAGCTGCAGGCCGGCACGAGCAGCGAGGACCTCGCCAGACATCTCTATGGCCTGACGGCACAAATGGGCCTGCCGGGAGACATGGACCGAGACCGCCTGTTTGCCACCGAACTGGTGAGCTGGTGGGTCGACAGGAGCGGAGTCGCCTGATGCGTGGGCTTTGGAAACCGCGCGCGCTTCAAAGGGAAAACATCAAGCTGTAACTCATCGCCATCTTGCTCGCCACGGTCGTGTACGCCGCGCCGTTGCCCTACGACGAAACGGCCGATGCCAAGGCGGACGTCAAGCAGGCGCTGAATGCGGCGAACAAGAGCCAGCTGCCCGTGCTGGTGATCTTCGGCGCGAACTGGTGCAAGGACTGCCGCGCGCTGGACCAGGCGCTGAGCACCGGCCGCAACTCCGAGCTGGTGAAGCGCGAGTTCAGAGTGGTCAAGGTCGACGTCGGCAACTTCGACAAGAACCTCGACGTCGCGCAGGCGTACGGCAATCCGATCAAGAAGGGCGTTCCCGCCGCGGTGGTGCTGTCGCCCGACAACAAAGTGCTCTATGCAACGCGGCTGGGCGAGCTCGCCGATGCGCGCAACATGAGCGAGACCGGGATCTACGATTTCTTCAAGCGCGTCACCGAGATGGCGAAGAAGTAGCGATGAGCTACCGCCTGCTCAGCTATCAATCCGAAGGCGGCCCGCGCGGCGGCCTCTCCATCGACGGGAAGATCTACGATCTCGAGCGCGAGACCGGTTTCACCACGGTGCTCGCCGCGCTGCGGTCGCAGAAACCGGTGGCGCCCAAGGGTCGCTCCGAGCCGGTGAAGAATGCGCGGCTCGCCGCGCCCGTGCCGGATCCCGGCAATATCTTCTGCGCCGGTGCCAATTACACCGACCACATGGCGGAGATGGCGCGCGCGCAGGGCAATCAGCCCGGCCCGACGATGAAGGAGCTGGGCGAGAAGCCCTGGCATTTCATCAAGACGGGCAAGAGCTCGATCGTCGGCCCGGGCGCCACGGTCAAGCTGCCGCCGTTCTCGAAGGCGGTCGACTGGGAGGTCGAACTCGTCGCGGTCATCGGCCGGCCGGCGAAGGACGTGCCGGCGGCAAAGGCGCTCGACCATGTGTTCGGCTACACCATCGGCAACGATCTCTCGGCGCGCGACGTGATGCGGCGGGAAAAAAATCCGGCGACCAGTCCGTTCCATTTCGACTGGGTGAGCCAGAAGTGCTTCGACGGCGCCTGCCCGCTCGGACCCTGGATCGTGCCCGCCGCCGAGATCGGCGATCCGCAGAAGCTCGGCATCAAGCTCTGGGTCGGCGCGGAGCTGATGCAGGACTCGAACACCGACAAGATGATCTTTACGGTCGCCGAGCAGATCGAGATGCTCTCTTCGCGCGTCACGCTGCAGCCGGGCGATCTGATCATGACCGGCACGCCCGCGGGCGTCGGCATGCCGCGCAAGCGCTTCCTGCGCTCTGGCGAGACCGTGAAGCTCTGGATCGAGAAGGTCGGCGAGTTCGAGCACCGGATGGCCTGAGTAGAATTCGCAGCATGGCGAGAATCATCGGCGGAATAGGCACGTCGCACGTCCCGACGATTGGCGTCGCGTTCGACAAGGGAAGACACGAGGATCCGGACTGGCAGCCGCTCTTCAAGGGCTACGAGCCGGTGGCGAAGTGGCTCGCCGAGAAGAAGCCCGATGTGCTCTTCTTCTGCTTCAACGATCACGCCACCACGTTCTTCTTCGATCACTACCCGACGTTCGCGCTCGGCGTGAGCGACGAGTACCGCATCGCCGACGAAGGCATGGGCCTGCGGCCGATCCCGCGCCTGAAGGGCCACGCCAAGCTCGCGCGCCACATCGCGAAATCGCTGGTGAACGAGGAGTTCGACCTCACGCTGTTCCAGGACCTGCCGCTCGACCACGGCCTGCATTCGCCGCTCACCATGATGTGGCCAACCAAGCCCGACTGGCCTGGCGCGGTGATCCCGCTGGTGGTGAACGTGCTGCAGCAACCGCTGCCGACGCCGCGGCGCTGCTACAAGCTGGGCAAGGCCATCGGCCGCGCGATCCGCAGCTACCCCGATGACCTGAAGGTCGCCATGGTCGGCACCGGCGGCCTGTCGCACCAGATGATCGGCGAGCGCGCCGGCTTCAACGACGAGAAATGGGACCGCGAATTCCTCGACCTGATCGAGCGCGATCCCGAGCGCCTCGCAGCCATGAGCATCGAAGACTTCATGCGCCTGGGCGGCAACGAGGGCGCCGAGGTCATCATGTGGCTCATCATGCGCGGCGCGCTGGACGAGCGCGTGAAGAAGCTGCACCAGAACTACTACCTGCCGATGACGACGGCCATGGCCGTCGCCCTGTTCGAATAAATAGGGACTGTCCCTATTTTGAGCTACGTGTTCGACCTCGAGCGCAGTGCCAAGGGGCTGCGACTCAACCGCTTCCTGCATTCGCTCACGCAGCGCGAGAAGCGCGAGCTTTTCCTGCGCGATCCCGAGGCGGCGATGAAGAACCTGTCGGAAGAGGAGCGCGGCATGGTGCGGCGCCTGGACTGGAAGGCGATGCAGGACTACGGCGCGAGCTTCTTCTGCCTCGAGAAGCTCGCGCGGACGAAAGGCGTGACGAACCCGGAGATGGTGGCGCATTTCCGGGGAGAGACGCTCGAGCAGTTCCTGAAGACGCGCCGGGTCCCCGGCGCACGCTGATTGAGGACGCAAGTCGGCATCGTCGGCGCCGGGCCCGCCGGGCTGCTGCTCGCCGAGATGCTGCACCGGCACGGTGTCGACTCCGTGGTGGTGGAAAAGCACAGTCGCGCGCACGTGCTGGGCCGGATCCGCGCGGGCGTGCTCGAGCCGACCACCGTCGACGTGCTGCGCGAGAACGGCCTCGCCGAGCGCCTCGATCGCGATGGCAATGTCCACGACGGCGTGCGCATTGTCCGCTCGGGCGGCGGCTTCCTGATCGACATCAACCTGCACTGCGGCAAGCGCTTCGTCGCCTACGGGCAGACCAACCTGCAGGACGACCTCTTCGCCGCCGCGGATCGGCGCCGCGCCGCCATCATCACCGAGGCGGCGGACGTGCGGCTCGACGGGACGTCGATCGTTTTCAAGACCGGCCGCGTCGATTGCGACTTCATCGCAGGCTGCGACGGCTTCCACGGCATCTCGCGCGATTCCATCCCGGCGAAGCGTGAATACGAGAAGGTCTATCCGTTCGGCTGGCTCGGCATCCTCTCGGAGACGCCGCCGCTTCCCGAGATCGCGTACTGCCATTCGCCGCGCGGCTTCGCGCTGGCGTCGCAGCGGAGCCCGATGCTCAGCCGCTATTACATCCAGGTGCCGCTGGACACGCGGATCGAGGACTGGCCCGATGCCCGGTTCTGGGCGGAGATCAAGGCACGCTTCCCGCGCGACTGGGCCGACGCGATCGTCATCGGACCCTCGATCGAGAAGTCGATCGCGCCGCTGCGGAGCTACGTCGCCGAGCCCATGAGCCATGGGCGCCTGTTCCTCGCCGGTGACGCGGCGCACATCGTCCCGCCCACCGGCGCCAAGGGCTTGAACCTCGCGGTCTCGGACGTCTACTACCTCTCGCGAGCGCTCGCCGAGTACTACCGCACGGGATCCATGGCGCTGCTCGACGCATATAGCGAAACGGCGCTGCGGCGCGTCTGGGCCGCGGTGCGCGTCTCGTGGTATCTCACCACGCTGCTGCACCGCTTTCCGGACGCGAGCCCGTTCGACGAGCGCGCGCAGGAGTACGAGCTCGCGTATCTTGAGTCCTCGGAGCACGCGCAGGCGGCGCTGGCCGAGCAGTACGCCGGGCTCCCGCTTTAGAATGCCAAAAAAAGATGGAGGAGGATGATGCTCAAGACGCTGATGGGTGACCACGCGGTCACCAAGCAGTTCAAGACGCGCACCGGCAAGTTCGACTTCGTCGAGGTGAAGGGCAGCGCCGCGCCCTTCTTCAAGCGCGTGGTGCGCGACCACGAGTTCGAGGTGGCCGAGATGGCGATCATGACCTACGTCATCGCCAAGGCCTTCGGCACGCCCTACCGCATGCTGCCGTTCGCGGTGCTGGCGCGCTTCCAGCATCCGTTCCTCGTCTACAACGCCGCGCGCGGCGCGCTCGCGCCCGAGGACCTGCACGGCAAGCGCGTCGGCGTGCGCGCCTACTCGGTGACCACCGGGGTCTGGATCCGCGGCATCCTCGCCGAGGACCACGGCATCGACATCAACCGCGTGAAGTGGGTGACATTCGAGGACTCGCACGTCGCGCAATTCCGCGACCCGCCGAACGCCGAGCGCGCTCCGGCCGGCAAGGAGATCGGCGCGATGCTGCTCGCGGGCGAGCTCGACGCGGCGATCATGCCGGCCGTCCCGACCGACCCGAACGTGAAGCCCGTGATTCCCGATCCGGAAGCGGCCGGCAAGCGCTGGGGCGAGAAGCACCGCGCGATCCAGCTCAACCACCTGGTGGTGGTGAAGAACAGCGTGCCGCAGAAAACAGCCGATGAGGTGTACCAGCTGCTGGTGGAGAGCAAGAAGGCCGCGGGCGATCCACCGATGCTGCCGCACGGCCTGGAGGCGAACCGCCACAACCTCGAGGTGGCGATCGACTGCGCCTACAAGCAGAAGCTGATACCGAAGCGCTTCACCGTCGAGGAGTTGCTGCGATGAGAAAGCTGCTCCTCGCGTTTGTCGTAATTCCAACACTCGCGCTCGCGCAGGCGTATCCGGTCAAGCCGATCCGCATCGTGCTGCCCTTCGGGCCCGGCGGCGTCGCCGACATCACCACGCGCACCATCGCGCCGAAGCTGTCGGACGCGCTCGGCCAGCAGGTGATCGTCGACAACATGCCCGGCGCGGGCGGCATCCGCGCCTCGGAGACCGTGGCGCACGCGGCGCCCGACGGCTACACGCTGCTCCTGCTCACCAACGGCAACGCGGTGAGCCAGGCGCTCTTCAAGTCGCTGCCCTACGACCCGGTGAACGACTTCGCCATGATCTCGACGGTCGGCTACTTCAGCATGGTGCTCGTCACCAGCCCGCAGTCGAGCGCGAAGACGCTGAAGGATTTCATCGCCACGGCGAAGGCGAATCCCGGGAAGCTGAACATCGGCACCATCACCCCCGGCGGCACGCAGCACCTCGCGGGCGAGCTGTTCCGCTCCACCGCCGGCATCGACGCCGTCGTCGTGCCGCACAAGACCACGGGCGAAGTGCTCGTCGCCACGCTGAACGGCACCGTCGACCTGGCGGTGGATTTCATCGCGCCGCTGATCTCGAGCATCCAATCGGGGCAGTTGCGCGCGCTCGCCGTGACCGCGGGCAAGCGCTTTCCGGGGCTGCCCGAGGTGCCGACGGTGATCGAGGCCGGCGTGCCCGGCTACGACGTCGCGTCATGGAACGCGCTCGCCGCGCCGGCGAAGACGCCGCGCCCGATCATCGACCGCGTGCACGATGCCCTCACCAAGGCGCTGGCCGCGCCTGACGTACAGAAGCGTTTCGCCGAGCTCGGCGTCGAGGGACGCGCGAGCACGCCGGGCGAGCTCAAGGACTTCTACGCCGCCGAGATGAAGCGCTGGACGCGAGTAGTCGAGCGGGCCAAGATCCACAAGCAGTAGCTTTCTATTAGAGGTGCTTGGCGAGGAAGTCCATAGTGCGCTTCCACGCGAGCTCGGCGGCCTTCGGGTCGTCCTTCAGCATGTCGAGCTTCTTCTCGTCCGCGGTCTCGTTGGCGAACGCGTGCTTGCAGTTGTAGCGGTGGAATTCGAACTTGGCGTTCGCCGCGCGCAGCTTCTTCTCCAGCTCGTCGACCTTGCCGATCGGGAACGCCTGGTCTTCGGTCGCCCAGTGACCAAGGAGCGGCGCCTTGATCTTCGAGGTG
>VBCP01000332.1 GCA_005888925.1 Betaproteobacteria bacterium
GCGCTCCTTCATCCAGGGGCGCTTCGAGACGGTCGAGCGCGAAACATTCGACGACGGCTGGACGCCCGAGGAGAAGGACGCGCGGCCGCTCGAGACGCAGGTGACGATCGAGCGCGCGCGCTCGATCGTCTCGCACAACGATTCGCCCGACGTCGGTTTCGACAGCTCGATCAACCCCTACAGAGGATGCGAACACGGTTGCATTTATTGTTACGCTCGGCCGAGCCATGCGTATCTAGAGCTCTCGCCCGGGCTCGACTTCGAGACCAAGCTCTTCGCCAAGACCAACGCCGCTGAGCTCCTGCGCGCCGAGCTCGCCAAGCCCGGCTACAAGCCGAGCCCGATCGCGCTCGGCGCGAACACCGACTGCTACCAGCCGATCGAGCGCAAGTACCGCATCACGCGCCAGATCCTCGAGGTGCTCGCCGAATGCAATCACCCCGTCACCCTGGTGACGAAATCCGCGCTGGTCGAGCGCGATCTCGACATCCTCGGGTCGATGGCGGCGAAAAACCTGGTGCGCGTATTCGTCTCGATCGGCTCGCTCGACCGTGAGCTCGCGCGCAAGCTCGAGCCGCGCGCGGCGAGCCCGCAGCGCCGGCTTGATGTTCTAAGGAATTTAGCTAACGCCAAGGTGCCCTGCGGCGTCATGGTGGCAGCGCTGATCCCCGCGTTGAACGACAAGACCATGGAGCACGTGCTCGAAGCGGCGGCCGCGGCGGGCGCCGAGGAAGCGGCCTACGTCATCATGCGGCTGCCGAACGAGCTCAAGGACCTCTTCAAGGAGTGGCTCGCCGCGCACTATCCCGAGCGCGCCGAGCACGTGATCAGCATCGTGCGCCAGATGCGCGGCGGCCGCGACAACGATCCGCGCTTCGGCACGCGCATGAGCGGCACCGGCAACTTCGCCGAGCTGATCGCCAAGCGCTTCGAGATCGCGTGCCGCAAGTACCGCTTGAACGAGCACGGTGCCGGCCGGCGGCGCGCCGAGCTCGACTGCAGCGCCTTCCGGCCGCCCGCCGCGAATCCGGGACAGCTCGCGCTCTTCTAGAATGCGCCATGCGCGCATTCCTCCGCACGTCGAACATCAAGATCCACTGATCCTGCGGCGCCTTTTTGTCGCCATCGGCTGGGCCCTGGTGGGCGCGATCCTGTGGCTCTCGCTCACGCCGCAGCCGCCGCACGTCGACTTCGAGCAAAGCGACAAGGTCGGCCATTTCATCGCCTATGGCGGCCTGATGTTCTGGTTCTGCCTGCTCTATCGCAGAACCCGCACGCGGCTCGCCTACGCGGCGGGCTTCATCGCCATGGGCATCGCCATCGAGTTCCTGCAGCGCGCCACAGGCTATCGTAGCTTCGAGGTGCTGGACATGGTGGCCGACGCAATTGGCGTGCTGCTCGGCTGGGCCGCGGCGCTCGCGCTGCCCCGGCTGCTGAAATGACGCAGCCGCTGCTCGAAGCGCCCATCACGCCCACGCTGCTGCGGTTGTCGGCGCCGGGACTGCTGCTGGTCGCGTTCCAGTCGATGGTCTCGGTCGGCGACACGTACTTCGTCGGCCGACTCGGCACCGCGCCCCTCGCCGGCCTGGCGCTGGTGTTTCCGCTGCTCATGCTGCTGCAGATGACCTCCGCGGGCGCGATGGGCGGCGGCGTGTCGTCCGCAATCGCGCGCGCCCTCGGCGCAGGCGACGCGGCGCGCGCGCGCCGGCTGGTGGTCCACGCGCTGATCATCGCGCTCGGCATGGCGGCGGCATTCACGCTGCTCGTGCTGGTCTTTGCGCCGCCGCTTTACCGGCTACTCGGCGGCGAAGGCGAGACGCTCGCGCACGCGCTCGCCTACTCGAACATCATCTTCGCCGGCGCGATCACGGTCTGGCTCGCGAACACGCTCTCGAGCGTGCTGCGCGGCAGCGGCAACATGCTGGTGCCGGCGCTCGGCCTGATCGGCGCCGCGGTCATCCACGTGCCGCTCTCGGGCTCGCTAGTGCTCGGGCTGGGCCCGATGCCGCAGCTCGGCATTGCAGGGGCGGCGATCGCCTATGTGCTGACGTTCGGCCTCGCCGGGCTGGCGATGGCGGCGGTCGTGTTCCGCCGGGCGAGCCCGCTCGCGCCGCAGCGCGAGGATCTGCGGCTGGAAGCACGCCTCTTCGCCGACATCCTGCGCGTCGGCGGCCTCTCGGTGCTCAATGCGTTCCAGACGATTCTTACGGCCGTGGTGCTCACCGGCTTCGTCGGGCGCCACGGGCCGGCAGCGCTCGCCGGCTACGGCGTCGGCGTGCGCCTGGAGCTCTTGCAGATCCCGCTGGTCTTCGCCGTTGGCCAGGCGCTGGTGGTACTCGTCGGCACGAATATCGGCGCGGGCCGAGCCGCTCGCGCGAAGCACATCGCCTGGGTCGGCGCCGCGCTCGCCGCCGCGATCTGCCTCGTGATCGGCGGCACGGTCGCCGTGTTCCCGCTCGCCTGGATCGGCCTCTTCAGCGCCGATCCCGCGGTGCTCGATGCCGGAACACGTTATCTCCGCATCGTGGCGCCGTTCTACCCGTT
>VBCP01000333.1 GCA_005888925.1 Betaproteobacteria bacterium
GCAAGCCATTTCCGCGCCTCGGCCATGATCTCGTCGTAGCTGAGCGACCGACCCGCGACCTCCGCCGCGTGGAATGCCGGCATACCGAGCGCTTCCTGCATTTGCGCGAGCGACGGCGCGAGTAACAGCTCGTCCGTCGGTTCGCGATGCAGGCCGGTTTCCTCGCGCTGCGCCTCGGTCCATCCGTAAAGACGCGCCGCTCGCTCCCACTCTCCGAGCAAGGTCGCGAGCGCTATCGAGTGAAACAGCACGATCAACACCGATCGCTTGAAGCCCGCCTTGTCGGCGATCTCAAGCGCCTCGAGCAGCATTTCCGGGACGCGATCGGCCGATCCGCGCTGAATCGACACCGTCGCGATATTGACGAGATCGAGGGCAAGGCCTTCAGGTTCTCGCCGCTCACGATCGATCGCCAGGGTCTCTTCGTAGAGCGCTTGCGCACGATCCAGGTCTCCCTGCGACTGATAAAGCACCGCCAGGCCGTTGAGTACGTTGGCAAGCCGGCGCTTGTCTCCGAGCTCGCGTCCCAAGGCGAGCGCCTCCTCGTAATAGTCGCGCGCCGCAGCCGGGTCCTGCATGAGAACGACGTGTCCCAGCAGCGTGAGCGCCGCCCCGACTCTCTCCTTGTCGCCTATCTCCCGGGCAATCGCCAAGCTCTCCTGCATATGCTCCTCTGCCTCTCGATAGCGTCCCATGAAATACTCGAGCATTCCCGCGGCAGCGAGCGCCCGGCAGCGGGCGATGCCGCGTTCGCCGGCGCCTGGGCGCGCGAGCGCTTCCAGCGTCAGCCGATGCCCCAGGCCACTGAGGCCACGGTCCGCCCAGGAATTCCGCAACGCGAAAACGAGCCGTAAGCCTGCCGTCGCCCCGGACTCGGTGCGATCGCACGACGCGTGGGCCGAAAGCAGGTTCGGTTGTTCCACGTCGAGTCGCGCCAGCGACGCCCCTGCCTCGGCGCCGAGAAGCTCGGGCTCCGCCTTCTCGGCGAGCGCGAGATAGAACGCGAGGTGCCGTTCGCGCGCCTCGTCCTCTTCGCCGGACTCGCCCAGACGCTCTTGTCCATACTGCTTCACCGATTCCAGCAGCCGATAGCGCTCGCCGTCGGATTGCAGGACCACCAGTGATTTCTCCACCAGGCGGGTGAGCAGATCCAGCACGTCCGATTCGTCGACGTCCCCGAATGCGGCGACCGCTTCGGCGGCTTCGAGCGTCCAGCCGCCGGAGAAGATCGCGAACCGTCGCAACAATGTGCGCTCCGGCGTGGTGAGGAGATCGTAGCTCCAGTCGATCGACGCGCGCAGCGTCTGCTGCCGTGGCAGGGCGGTGCGGTCGCCGCCGGTCAACAGGTGGAACCGGTTGCTCAGGCGCACGGCGATGTTCTCGACCGAAAGCGCGCGCACGCGCGCCGCGGCCAGCTCGAGCGCCAGCGGAATGCCGTCCAGCCGATGGCAGATCTCGGCCACCG
>VBCP01000334.1 GCA_005888925.1 Betaproteobacteria bacterium
GGCCGCTCAAGTCGCTCGCCGACATGATCAAGGGCAAGGGCGGACGCTTCCGCCAGAACCTGCTCGGCAAGCGCGTCGACTACTCGGGCCGCTCGGTGATCGTGGTCGGCCCGCAGTTGAAGCTGCACCAGTGCGGCCTGCCGAAGAAAATGGCGCTGGAGCTGTTCAAGCCGTTTATTTTTAATAAATTGGAGCTGCTGGGCCTCGCCACGACCATCAAGGCCGCCAAGCGCCTGGTCGAGCAGGAGGTGCCCGAGGTGTGGGACATCCTCGAAGAAGTGATTCGCGAGCACCCGGTGCTCTTGAACCGCGCGCCGACGCTGCACCGCCTGGGCATCCAGGCGTTCGAGCCGGTGCTGATCGAGGGCAAGGCGATCCAGCTGCATCCGCTGGTGTGCGCGGCGTTCAACGCCGACTTCGACGGCGACCAGATGGCGGTGCACGTGCCGCTGTCGCTCGAAGCGCAGATGGAAGCGCGCACGCTGATGCTGGCGTCGAACAACGTGCTCTCGCCCGCCAACGGCGAGCCGATCATCGTGCCGTCGCAGGACATCGTGCTGGGGCTCTACTACGCCACACGCGAGCGCATCAACGCCAAGGGCGAGGGCATGAGCTTCTCCGACCTGGCCGAGGTGCACCGCGGCTATGATTCGCGCCAGGTCGAGATCAACGCCCGCATCTGGGTGCGCATCCGCGAGAAGGACATCGCCGAGGACGGCGAGATCACCGAGAAGGTGACGCGCTACGAGACCACGGTGGGCCGCGCGCTGCTCTCCGAGATCCTGCCGGCGGGGCTGTCGTTCGAGTTGCTCAACAAGCCGCTCAAGAAGAAGGAGATCTCGCGGCTGATCAACGCCGCGTTCCGCCTCTGCGGCCTGCGCGAGACGGTGATCTTCGCCGACAAGCTGATGCAGGCGGGGTTCGGCATCGCCACGCGCGCCGGCATCTCGTTCGGCGTGCACGACATGACGATCCCGGCGCAGAAGCAGGAGCTGATCAAGGCGGCCGAGACCGAGGTGAAGGAGATCGAGAACCAGTACACCTCGGGCCTGGTCACCGCCGGCGAGCGCTACAACAAGGTGGTCGACATCTGGTCGCGCTGCGGCGAGCAGGTCGGCAAGGTGATGATGGAGCAGCTCGGCTCGGAAGAGGTGGTGAACCGCCACGGCAAGACCGTGAAGCAGGAGGCGTTCAACTCGATCTACATGATGGCCGACTCCGGCGCCCGCGGCTCGGCGGCGCAGATCCGGCAGCTCGCGGGCATGCGCGGCCTGATGGCGAAGCCCGACGGCTCGATCATCGAGACGCCGATCACCGCGAACTTCCGCGAGGGCCTGAACGTGCTGCAGTACTTCATCTCGACCCACGGCGCCCGCAAGGGCCTCGCGGACACCGCGCTGAAGACCGCGAATTCCGGCTACCTGACGCGGCGCCTGGTCGATGTGACGCAGGACCTGGTGGTGACGGAAGACGATTGCCGGACGCAGAACGGCGTGTCGATGAAGGCGCTGGTCGAGGGCGGCGAAGTGGTGGAAGCCCTGCGCGAGCGCATCCTCGGGCGCACCCTCGCCATCGACCTGATCCATCCGGAGACGCAGGACGTGCTGTACCCGGCGGGGTCTTTGCTCGACGAGGAGTCGGTCGAGACCATCGACAACGTCGGCATCGACGAGGTGAAGGTGAGGACCGCGCTTTCCTGCGACACGCGCTGGGGCGTGTGCTCGAAGTGCTATGGCCGCGACCTCGGCCGCGGCTCGCCCGTCAACGTCGGCGAGGCGATCGGCGTGATCGCCGCGCAGTCGATCGGCGAGCCGGGCACGCAGCTCACGATGCGCACCTTCCACATCGGCGGTGCGGCATCGCGAACCGCGGTGCAGAGCAACGTCGAGGCGAAGTCGGCCGGTACCGTGAGGTTCACCGCGACCATGCGCTATCTCTCCAACGCCAAGGGCGACAAGGTGGTGATCTCGCGCTCCGGCGAGGTGATCATCACCGACGACAACGGCCGCGAGCGCGAGCGCCACAAGGTGCCGTACGGCGCGCTGCTCTCGGTGGCCGACGGCGACACGGTGCGCGCGGGCAAGACCATCGCCAACTGGGACCCGCACCACCGGCCGATCATTACGGAGTACGCCGGCACGGTGAAGTTCGAGCACGTGGAGGAAGGCACCACCGTCGCCAAGCAGATCGACGACGTGACCGGGCTATCCACGCTGGTGGTGATCGACGCCAAGCGGCGCACGACGGCCGCGGCCAAGGGCCAGCGGCCCTCGGTGAAGCTGATCAACGACTCGGGCGAGGAAGTGCGCATCGCCGGCACCGATCACGCCGTCAACATCAGCTTCCCGGTGGGTGCGGTGATCGCCGTGCGCGACGGCCAGCAGGTGCAGGTCGGCGAAGTGCTGGCGCGCATCCCGCAGGAAGTCTCGAAGACGCGCGACATCACCGGCGGCCTGCCGCGCGTGGCGGAGCTGTTCGAGGCGCGCTCGCCGAAGGATGCGGGCATCCTGGCGGAGGTCACCGGCACGGTGAGCTTCGGCAAGGACACGAAAGGCAAGCAGCGCCTGGTGATCACCGACCTCGACAAGCAGGAGCACGAGTACCTGATCGCCAAGGACAAGCACCTCTTGGTGCACGACGGCCAGGTGGTGAACAAGGGCGAGATGATCGTCGACGGTCCGGTGGACCCGCATGATCTCTTGCGCTTGCTCGGCATCGAGGAGCTCGCGCGCTACATCATCGACGAGGTGCAGGACGTCTACCGCCTGCAGGGCGTGAAGATCAACGACAAGCACATCGAGGTGATCGTGCGCCAGATGCTCCGGCGCATCGAGGTGGAAGAGCCCGGCGATACCCCGTTCATCATGGGCGAGCAGGTCGAGCGCGCGGAGCTGTTCGAGGAGAACGAGAAGGCGGAGAAGGCGGGCAAGAAGGCCGCGAGCTACCGCAACATCCTGCTCGGCATCACCAAGGCGTCGCTCTCGACCGATTCGTTCATCTCGGCAGCTTCGTTCCAGGAGACCACCCGGGTCCTTACCGAGGCGGCCATCATGGGCAAGCGCGACGAGCTGCGCGGACTCAAGGAGAACGTGATCGTCGGGCGCCTGATCCCGGCGGGCACCGGCCTCGCGTACCACATGATCCGCAAGGCGCAGGCGGCCGAGCCGGTGTTGGCGGAGCTTCCGGCGAGCGCACCGGAAACGCCCGCGGCCGAGCCGGCAACGACCGGCGGCGGCAGCTAAGCCCGGGCTGCGATCAAAAAGGCGCCTTCGAGGCGCCTTTTTTTTGAGACGATTGCCCGATGCGCAGGCAAGAGGCGGCGTGGATCGGCGAGCAGCTGCGCGCCCTGGAAGGCGAGGGCGTGGTGCTCAATCTCGGCAGCGGCTCGAAGCGCTTCCGCGAGCTGTCGAAGCCCTACATCGATCGCGAGATCTTCGAGCCGCTCGCGCGCCGCGGCGCGCGCATAGTGCATGCCGACCTAAAGTCGGGCGAGGGCATCGACATCAGCGGCGATCTGTTCGATCCCGCGGTGCAGGCGAGGCTGCGCGAGCTGCAGGCCGGCGCGGTGCTCGCCTGCAACATCATGGAGCACCTGCCGAGCGATTGCCGCGAGCGCTTTCCCGCGATGCTCGACTCGGTGCTGCCGCCAGGCGCCGTGCTCGTCATCACCGTGCCGTATTCGTATCCCTATCACGCCGACCCGATCGATACGCTGTATCGCCCCAGCCCCGCAGAGCTGTGCGCGCGTTTCCCGGGCTACGAAGTGATCGAGGCTCGCACCATCGAGAGCGAAAGCTATGGCGACGAATTCGTCGCGGGCGGGCCGCTGCGCATGGCGCGCAAGCTCCTGCGGATGCTGTTTCCTTTCGTGCGGCCGAAGCGCTGGCTGTCGCATGCGCACCGCATGCTGTGGCTGTTCCGGCCCTATGTGCTGAGCGCCGTCGTGCTGCGCAAGCCCGCGCGCTAGTGCAGCCGCGCGATGAGCAGTCCCGCCATCGCCAGCGTCACCAGCAGCGACGCGGCCGCGATGGTCCATCCCGCGGCACCCGGATGCGCTTCCACGTGCGGTTCGAGCGGCAGGTGCATCTTTTCATCGGCGATCAGAAACCGACGCGACGAATGCCACTGATTGACGCGTGCCTCGAACGCGGCCAATCGGGCCGGCGCAAGCAGCATCAAGAGCCCGATCAGCGCGGCGAAGGCGCTGCCGGCGACGAGAATCCACTTGGTCGCTTCGAGCGCGAGGCCCGACAGGAACCAGCGCACGAGATCGACGCCGGGAGCATAGGGACTGCGCGCGAAGTCGAGCCGCACGATGAGGAAGTACACGGCAATCGCGCCGCCGACGAGGAGAAAGACGCCGAGCCGCGGCCGGCGCCCGCCGGGTCCCGGCGCCGGATCGACATTGCGCGCGACCTCGAGCGGCCTTAGCGCCTGCCGCGTCGACACCCAGGAATTCATCCGCTGGATGAAGCGCAGCGTCGCGGCGCTGCGGAACACCAGGGCGCAGCCGAGCAGCACGCCGCCGGTGCCGCCGATGATCACGATCATCATCACCGCCGGGATGATGACGCGGTCGATGAAGCCCAAGAATCCCATGTTTCCCTCCCCCAAGTAACTGCAGCGCTCAGCCTGTTTTAGTTGTCCCTTTCAGGCCCTGTAATGCGTTGCCGAGCTGCTGGTGCAGATTGGCGAGCGTGTCGTAGCTCAGCGCCACGCGCGTCGCGAGGCGGCCGTTGATCGATTCCGGCAGCTTACCCCCTTCCTTCGCCACGCGCGGCAGCGCGGCGAGCATCGCCGGCTCGAAGAAGCCGAAATCGATGAACGCCATGCCCGGCGCCAGCGTGAGCGCGGTGTAGTTCGCGACGCGCGGCTGGTCGGAGTCGCTCGTCGGCACGAGCCGCACGCCCAGGCCGATGGTGCGCGGCTGCTGCGGCGAATCGCCGGACTGCTGGGGCTTGTCGCCCGCCTGCTTGCCTTTTTGCTCTGCCAAGCTGTTCCCTTTCCTAGAAGCCAAGCGTTGGTACCACGTCCGCCGGCGCGACGCGCCAGCTCTTGCCCGGTTTGCCTTCGGCCAGTGCGCGCAGCTCGCGGGCGAGGATCTTGCGCCAGACGATGATCGCGGTGTCCGAGCGCCCGAGGCGCTCGTTGCTGCGATCGGCGATGCGTCCCTGGCCGGCCTGCACGGCGATGTCCTGGACGATCGCGAGATCCGGATGCTCGATGTCGATCAGGCGGCGCCGGCCGGCCCAGACATCGTGCACCAGATCCATCACCTTTGGCGCACGCGCGCATGCCTCGAGATAAGCCGCCTTCTTGGCGCGGAAAGCGTCCGCTTCGGCACCGCTGACCTTGACCTGGCTGGTGATCAGCCAGAGATGGCTCTCGTCGTCGATCGGCGTGAAGCTGAAGAAGATCTCCGACCAGCCGCCGATGCCGTCGAAGCCGGCAAGCGGCGGCACCACCACGCGCGTCACGTTGGGCATGTAGTGCAGGCTCAAGCGCAGCTTGCCACCCTGCCTCTTGCCCAGGCGCAGCATGCCCCAGTCGGTCTCCTCGGCCTCGATCTCGGGCAGCTCGGCGATCGCCGCATGCGAGCCGCCCGGCTGGTGCACGAACGCGACGTGGACTTCGTCGGCGCTGTTCTCGTAGCACTGCAGCCAGTTGCAGGGGACGGTCTCGGCGTTCCAGACGTGGATCAGGCTTGCCTCGCGCGAGGCCGGGAACGGCGGGAATTCGGGCGGCGCGCCTTCGCCGAAATACGCGAACACGAGCCCCATGTATTCCTGCGTCGGATAACTGCGCGCGGCGACCTTGCGCGCGAAGTTCGGATCCTCGGCCGGCATCTCGACGCACTGGCCCGAGCAGTCGAACTTCCAGCCGTGGTACAGGCAGCGCAGCGCGTCGCCCTCGACCCAGCCGAGATGCAGCTGCGCGCCGCGGTGCGGGCAGCGATAGTCCAGCACCTGCGCGCGGCCCGACTCGCCGCGATAGAGCGTGTAGTCCTCGCTCATGATGCGGATCGGCCTGGCGTGGCCCTTCGGCAGGTCCTCGCTGCGATGGATTGCCAGCCAGAACTGGCGCATGAAGCGCCCGCCCGGCGTGCCGGGTCGGGTCGACGTGATGTCGATATCGATCAGACGCGCGGCTCGATTCGCGTTGCGCTCCTGCCTACGCATCACGCTGCTCATGGAAGTGATTCTAGTGTAGTGGAAATCCCCACAGCGCCGCGCCCGGCGGCGGCACGGCGATTGCTGCCTCTAGGCATCAACTTCTTGGAGGCACGCATGGGAAAGTTTCAGCAGTGGCGGCGCCAGCAGGAAGGGAAGATGGGCTACATCCTGCTATGGGCGCTGGGCGTGCCTATCCCGGTCCTGTTCGTGATCTTCCTGCTGCGCGGCTGCACCTGAGCCGCACTGCGGTCAACCCTTTTTACAAGGAGGTGTATATGTTGAAGTCCTTCATAGCGCTTTGTGCAGTTGCCGGCATGCTCGGCCTCTCGGCGTGCTCCGGAATGGGCCGCGGTGAGACCGTCGGTACGGTAGGCGGCGCGGCGGCAGGTGGTGCGCTCGGCTCGGCAGTAACGGGCGGCAGCGCGATCGGCACGCTCGGCGGCGCGGCGATCGGCGGCTATGCCGGCCACGAGGTCGGCTCCGACTACGACAAGAAGCATCGCTAAGTAGTCTCGCAGCAATGAAAAGGCGCCCTCGCGGCGCCTTTTTTATTTGCTGCTCCTCGGTCATGCATAATCCCGCTCCATGGGCAGCCTCGGTGAACTGACCGCGACGGCGCTGGAACAGGCGGCGCGCGTCGACCTTGCCGCGGCCTTTCGCCTCGCCGTGCGCCTCGATCTGCACGAGGGCGTCTGCAACCATTTCAGCGTGATGCTTCCTGATGGGCACCGTTTCCTGCTCAACGCATATGGGCTGCACTGGAGCGAGGTCACCGCATCCAACCTGCTCGCGCTCGATGCGCAGGGCCGCGTGCTCGCCGGCGAAGGCGAGTACGAGAGAACCGCGTTCTGCATCCATTCGCGTATCCACGTCGCCAACCCGCATGCCGCCTGCGTCCTGCATACGCACATGCCGCATGCCACCGCGCTGACGCTGCTCGAAGAAGGGCGGCTGGAGATGGTCGAGCAGAACGCGCTCAGGTTTTTCGACGACATCGCCTACGACGACACCTACAACGGCCTGGTGGTCGACAACGCCGAGGGCGACCGCCTCGCGCAGGTGCTCGGCACGAAGCGCGTGATGTTCCTCGCCAACCATGGCGTCATCGTCGTGGGCAGCTCGGTGGCCGAAGCCTTCGACAGCTTGTACTACCTGGAGCGCGCGTGCCGCCTGCAGGTGCTGGCGCGCATGATGGGCGGCAAGCTGCGGCCGGTGCGTGCCGAGGTGGTGCGCGCCGCCTGCCGCATGATGCGCGAGGATGCGCCGAAGTATGCCGGGGCGCATTTCAGCGCGCTTAAGCGCATGCTCGACCGCGAGGAGCCCGCGTATTCTCGGTGAGCGGGTGCAGGTGCGCCCGGCGCTGCCCGAGGACCTGCCGGCGATCCACGAGATTTACGCCTACCACGTGCTGCACGGCCTCGCCTCGTTCGAGGAGGAGCCGCCGCCGCTGGAGGAGTTGCGCCGCCGCCTCGACGAGGTTGGCGCGCGCGGCCTGCCTTGGCTCGCCGCGGATTTCGGCGGCGTGCTCGCCGGCTATGGCTACTGCGCGCCTTACCGCTCACGCTCGGCCTACCGCTATGCGCTGGAGGATTCGATCTACGTGCGCCAGGGCTCCGAGGGCCGCGGCGTCGGCGCCGCGCTGCTCGACGCGCTCATCCGGCGCTCGGAGGCGCTCGGCTACCGGCAGCTCGTCGCCGTGATCGGCGACAGCGCCCACGCGGCGTCGATCAACCTGCACGCCTCGTTCGGCTTCCTGCGGGTGGGCACGCTGCGCTCGGTCGGCTTCAAGTTCGGCCGCTGGGTCGACAGCGTGCTGATGCAGCGCCCGCTGGGTCGGGGCGACGCTACGCCCCCATCGTAAGCACGACCTTACCCTTCGCCTTGCGGCTCGCGAGGAGCTGGATCGCTTCCGCTGCACGCTCGAGCGGCAGGGTCTGCGACACATGCGGCCGCAGGCGCCCTTCGCCATACCACCGCGCGAGCTGGCGCACGCTCTCGGCGAACGCCTTGGGCTCGCGCCGCGCGAAATCGCCCCAGAACACGCCGACGACCGCCGCGCCTTTGAGGAGCGCGAGGTTCAGCGGCAGCTTCGGGATCTCGCCCGCGGCGAAGCCCACGACGAGCAGCCGTCCGCGCCAGGCGAGCGAGCGGAATGCGGGCTCCGTATACGCACCGCCGACGGCGTCGTACACGACGTCGACGCCGCGCCCCTCGGTCAGCGCTTTGACGCGCTCGCGAAGATCTTCAGAGGCATAGTTGATCGTCGCGTCGGCGCCATGCTCGCGGCACACCGCGAGCTTGTCCTCGCTGGACGCACAGGCAATGACGCGCGCGCCGAGCGCGCTTCCGATCTCGATCGCGGCAAGTCCCACGCCGCCCGCCGCGCCGAGCACGAGCAGCGCCTCGCCCGCCTTCAGCGCGCCGCGATCGCGCAGCGCGTGGTCGGAGGTGGCGTACGTCAGGAGAAAGGCGGCGCCGGTAATGAAGTCCATCTTCTCCGGCAGCGGCAGGAGCCGGGCCACCTCGGTCTTCACCTCTTCCGCGAACGCCCCATAGGTCGTGAACGCGATGACTCGATCGCCTGGCCGAACGTTGCTTACGCCGGCGCCCACTTCCTTCACCACGCCCGCGAGCTCGCTGCCCGGCGAGAACGGCAGCGGCGGCTTGAACTGGTACTTGTTCTGGATGATGAGGAAGTCGGGAAAGTTGACGCTCGCGGCCTTCACCGAGACGACGACTTCACCCGGCCCGGGCCTTGGCGCCGGCAGCTCCTCGACGACCAGGGATTCGGGCGGCCCGTACTGCTTGCAGAGGACGGCTTTCATCAACATAGAATGCCACATGCCCAAGCTCAAGACCGACGACGGCGTCGCTTTGCACTATGAGGAGACCGGCTCCGGCACGCCGGTCGTGTTCGTCCACGAATTCGGCGGCGACCTGCGCAGCTGGGAGAGCCAGGTGCGCTACTTCTCGCGCCTTTACCGCTGCATCGCCTACAACGCCCGCGGCTATCCGCCATCCGACGTGCCGGAGGATTTCAACCGCTATTCGCAGGAGCGCGCGCGCGACGACATCCGCGCCGTGCTCGACGGCCTGCGCATCGACCGCGCCCATGTCGTGGGGCTTTCGATGGGCGCCTTCGCCACGCTGCACTTCGGCCTCGCCTATCCGCAGCGTGCGCTCTCGATCACCGTCGCGGGCGGCGCCTATGGCTCGCACCCCGCGCACTACAAGCAGTTCCAGCAGGACTCGCGCGCCAATGCCGAGCGCATTCAACGCGAAGGGATGAGGAA